>NZ_JAPMTQ010000100.1:0-1194 GCF_026411515.1 Phenylobacterium sp. 58.2.17
CTGCTGAGTCAGCAATCCCCCTTGTCTGTTTGAAGGGCGCTAAGTTGGCGGTGTCTTCCGGGACGTCCGCCTGACGCTGGCACGCCAGGCGGACTGTCGGTGGAGGGGCCGTCATTCCCCGAGCCTTTTGGGCTGGGACTGAGCAGGGCCGCCATCGACGTTTCACTGACCCGGATGGTTGCAGGGACTTTGAGGTCCGAAGCCACAAGGAGGGGTCTGTGGAACAGCGTCAGTCTAGCAGGAAGATCGCCGGGGTCGATGTCGGCAAACGTCGCCTGGACGCCGCGGTGCTCGGCCAGGCCGAGCAGCTGGAGGTCGGCAATGACCAGGCCGGGATCGGCGAGCTGATCGGCTGGCTGCGGGCGCGCGAGGTGGGGCGGGTCGGGCTGGAGGCGAGCGGCGGCTACGAGCGGGAGCTGCGCGAAGCGCTGTCGGCGGCGGGGTTCGAGGTGGTGGTGCACCAGCCGCTGGAGGTGCGGCTGTTCGCGCGTCTGAAGCGCCGGCGGGCCAAGAACGACCGGCTGGACGCGGCGCTGATCGCCGCGGCGACGGCGCAGGTGGAGGCGGTGAAGGCCGCCCAGGATCCACGGCTGGTCGAGCTGGCCGAGCGCCTGAGCGCCTATGAGCAGGTCACGGACCAGGCGGTCGAGCTGAAGACCTTCCTCGAGAGCGTCCGGCTCAAGGACGTGGCCAGTGCGATCGGGGCCCAGATCCGCAGCCTCGAGCGGCTGAAGGCCAAACTGGCGGCGCAGGTGCTGACCGCGATCAAGGCCTGCCCGCAGTTGCTGGCGCGCTTCCGGCTGCTGCTCAGCCTTCCCGGCGTCGGGCCGATCGTCGCGGCCACCCTGGTCGTGCGCATGCCCGAGCTGGGACAGATGCGCCGCGGCCAGGCCGCCAGCTTGGCCGGCGTCGCCCCCTTCGACCGCGACAGCGGCCAATGGAAGGGCTTGCGCTTCATCGCCGGCGGCCGCTCCCGGGTCCGCCGCATGCTCTACCTCGCCGGACTGCAGGCCAAACGCTGCGACCCCGGCCTCAAGGCCTTCGCCGAACAACTGCGCGCCCGCGGCAAGCCCGCCAAACTCATCGTCGTCGCCGTCATGCGCAAGCTCGTCGAGGCCGCCAACCTCGTCCTCGGCCGGGGCCAGCCATGGCTCAAACAGCCCGCAACCTGAACATGGTTGCTCAGTCAGCCAT
>NZ_JAPMTQ010000101.1:0-592 GCF_026411515.1 Phenylobacterium sp. 58.2.17
TCCTTTGCGAATTGGATCTCAGGTGAATTCGGCATGTTTTACATGAATATTCGGCACAATGTGAAGAAGGATTCCAGTTCCAAGAATACCTTCCATTATCTGACCCGTACTGCGCATTTTGCCGAGCAAAAGGCCGATGAAGAATTGGAGTTTGTGCGTTCTGGAAATATGCCTGCTTGGGCAGTCGATGCGCCTGCTACCTTTTGGCATAGTGCGGATCGTTATGAGATTGCTCGAGGTCGAACTAGTTCGACTTTGACCGTGGCCTTGCCGAAAGAATTGTCGAAGCAGCAGCGTAAAGAATTGGTCGAGGCCTTTATTCAGGAATTTGCTGATCAGTATCAGTTCCCTTATACCGCAGCGGTGCATAATCATCCGAGTGAACTGACAGGTGAAGATCAACCGCATTTGCATCTGATGTATTCTGAACGGAGTCTGTCCGATGGGATTGAACGACCACCAGAGCAGTTTTTTAAGCAGTATCGTCCAAAGAATCCCACCAAAGGTGGTGCACAGAAATTAACGGCTGATGCGTTGGGCTTTGGCCGTGATCAGGTGAAAGCCTTTCGAGAAAAAACTGAGAAGCTAATTA
>NZ_JAPMTQ010000101.1:602-1180 GCF_026411515.1 Phenylobacterium sp. 58.2.17
GGCTTTGGAAATGCATGCACCGATGAAAACTCTAATTCTGGAGGGTATGGAGATTGTGGTTCCGAATCGAGTGAGTCATTTGTCCAATCAGGAATTTAATCAGAAGTACGGAACGCAATTGCAGGATGTTCCGCAGATCTACCGATGGAAGTTGAAAAGTGCCGATCCAATTATTCAGCTTGAAGTTGAGGCACAGAAGCAAACCATTCAACAGATTCGGCAATTTAACAAGCTCCAGATCTACCAAAAGGAGTACAACCAAGCCTTAGCGCAGCGTAAAAATCAAGATCTAGATCGTGATGATAGCTATACGCCATCATGGTTCTAGGGATATTGTGAGGTTTTAAATAAAGCTTTTGGAGGTCGTATGAAGACTGGAAAACAAATTCTTGAAGGGTTATTTGAAGATCAACGTGCAGCTGCACACGATCCCCATCATCTAGTGAATGATCAGCTTCGGGCTAGTCTATTGTGGAAGAAACATTTACTTGAGTTGATTCAGATTCCACGCCATCAACTGAAATTAGATGATAGCTATGTTTTGGTGTCGGATATTCCAGAGTATTTTAAGGCACAGT
>NZ_JAPMTQ010000103.1:0-996 GCF_026411515.1 Phenylobacterium sp. 58.2.17
CCGGAGGGGCGGCCCCCCCCCCCGGCGCGCGGTAATGGTGACCTCCAACAGCCCCTTTACGCCCACGTGGTGGGGCGGGCCCCCCCCCCCCCCCCCCTCGACCAGTTCGGCCTCGGCGCGCTGAAGCCCGGCGAGCCGGTGGCCAACCTCAAGCGCAAGTACGTGCCGATCTATCTGCTGCACCGCTACCAGCTGGAAGCGGCCAGCAAGCTGCTCGGCGGCGTCGACTTCGCCTACGCGGTGATCGGCGACGGCCGCGAGACCTCCTCGCCGGTTCCGGCCGCCCAGCAGCGCGCCGCGCTCGCCGCCCTGCTCGCCACGCTCGATCCCCAGGCGCTCGACACCCCCGAGACCCTGACCGCCATGCTGTCCTCGGCCCAGTCGGGCGATCCGGACCGCCAGTACGTGATCGAAGTCTTCGCCACCGCCGGCGGCCCGGTGTTCGACCCGCTGGTCGCCGCCGAGGTCGCCGCCGGCCTGACCCTCGACAACCTGCTGGCCCCCGACCGCATGGCGCGGCTGGTCGACCAGCACCGGCGCGATCCGACCCAGCTCAGCGTCGGCGAAATGCTCGACCGGCTGATCGACGCCGCCTTCGCCCCGGCCGCCGGCCGCCTGGGCGAGATCTCGCGGCGGGTGCAGACCCGGCTGGTGCTGAACCTCGCCAATGCGGCCCGCGACCCCAAGGTCTCGCCGGCCGTCGGCTCGGAGATCGGCGCCCGGCTCGCGGCCCTGCCCGCCCGGCTCAAGGGCGGCGCCGACCCCGCCGACCGCGCCCACCGCCAGCGGCTGATCGCCCTGCTCGGCGACCCGGCCCTGCTGGCCGAGCTGTCGGAGCCGAAGCTGAAGCCCCAGACCCCGCCCGGCATGCCGATCGGCGATGGGGATTTCGGCCGCTAATTCCTCCCCTGCTGGGGGAGGTGGCGCGCGACGGAGGGGGCCTGCTGAGTCAGCAATCCCCCTTGTCTGTTTGAAGGGCGCTAAGTTGGCGGTGTC
>NZ_JAPMTQ010000104.1:0-919 GCF_026411515.1 Phenylobacterium sp. 58.2.17
TCAGATCATGAGGCTAGTCTCGTGGGCTCGGAGTTGTTTATAAGAGACAGCTGCCGCTCCGGCCGCCGACGCCGCTGCCGCTCCGGCCGCGAAGTAAGTCTTACGAACGCATCCGCGTTCTTAAGCGAAGGGCCGTCCCTCGGGACGGCCCTTTTCTATTGCGCGTTATAACGGCGCGATGAGCGACGAATCCCCCCTAGCCTGGACCGACGACGGCCAACCGCGGTCGCGCCTGTATGGCGACGTCTACTTCTCGGCCGAGGACGGCCTGGCCGAGACCCGCGCGGTGTTCCTGCAAGGCTGCGAGCTGCCCGAGGCCTGGGCCGGCCGCGCCCGGTTCACGGTCGGCGAGCTGGGCTTCGGCACCGGCCTCAACATCCTGGCCCTGCTCGACCTCTGGCGCACCGCTGGCCCGCCCGGCGCCCATCTCCACATCTTCAGCGTCGAGGCCCATCCGATCACCGCCGACGAGGCCGCCCGCGCCCTGTCGCGGTGGCCCGAACTGGCTGATCTGGCGGCGCTGCTGGCGGCGCGCTGGCCCGGACGCGCCCGCGGCTTTCATCGCATCGATCTGCCCGAGGTCCGTGCGACCATCGACCTGGCGGTGATGGACGTCGAGGCCGCGCTCACCGAGTGGCCCGGCCAAGCCGACGCTTGGTTCCTCGACGGCTTCTCGCCCGCCCTCAACCCGGCCATGTGGCGCGAGGAGATCCTTGCCCTGGTCGCCGCCCGCTCGGCGCCCGGCGCCCGGGTCGCCACCTTCACCGTCGCCGGGGCGGTCCGCCGGGGCCTGGCCGCCGCCGGCTTCGCCGTCGACAAGCGCCCCGGCTTCGGACGCAAGCGTGAACGCCTGGAGGCGCGGCTGCCGACTTCCACATCCCCGATCTTGAGCGCGCTGCTCATTTTGTAATCACCCCTA
>NZ_JAPMTQ010000105.1:0-725 GCF_026411515.1 Phenylobacterium sp. 58.2.17
GGAGTGTCTTTTTTTGACAATAATCGCTTTAGCGGTTGTTGTCAAAAAAAGACACGGAAACGAGATAAACTATTTTTTATGCATAGCAGAAAAAATAGTTTAAACGCCCATAAGATGACGCTAACATGGAGTCAATCCACGGCAAAATGAGATCCAAATGGCAGGACGCAAAGCGTTAGTTCTCACCGCAAAAGAAATCAATGAACTCGGCACGCATATCCTCAATCTGCCATTCAAAAGACGGATTGAAGAACGTTGCCTGCACATGCTCAAAAACAAAAAAAGTCTTCAGGATCTCAGTGAACAAGACCGCCAACTGATCCAGAAATGTCGCTATGAACGCAATGCCTACAACAAACGCATACTTCAGCTGCAACTGATCCAACAGACAGAACCTGCCAAACAGACCGCTCTGGAACAAAACATCCTCAAGCTCCATCAAAAACATGACATCGATGCCTACTTTGCCATGCACGATGCACTGGATGAGATCCTCAAAACACAACGCCACCAGACCGCAGCGAAAAACCTGAATCAGAAAATAGAAAAAGCCCTGAATCCAGAACAACAAAAGGAAAAACAAAGCCAGAAACAACAGAAAAAACGAGAAGACCAGATCAAATACTTTATAGGATCGCTTTATATAGAATCTTTGAGAAAGGCATCGATTAGTTTTTCACAGGATAATAGTGACTTAGATAAACTGGCCGACATGATTCATGCAT
>NZ_JAPMTQ010000106.1:0-688 GCF_026411515.1 Phenylobacterium sp. 58.2.17
ACCCCAGATCATGAGGCTAGTCTGGTGGGCTCGTATTTGTGTATAAGAGACAGGTCCTCGCGGGCGAGCTTGGCCTGAGCGGCCTGGGCCTCGGCGGCGGCGGCCGAGGCCTCGGCGCGGACCAGCGCGCCGTCGGCGCTGCGGATCACGGCGACCCCGCCGCCGGCCGTGACCTGGGCGCCGGGCGAGAGCAGCACGCGCTCCACCACGCCGGACACCGGGGCGGCGACGACGGCGCGAGCGTCGGGCGCGGCCTCGACCCGGCCGGTCAGGCGGATGTCCGAGCCTCCGCCGCGGCCGACGGTGACCACGGCGACGCCGGCGGCCGCGGCCTGGTCGGCGGCCAGGGCGATGAAGCCTTCCTCGCCGCCCTTTTCGTCGGCGTGCCCCTCTTCGCCACGAGTTTCCTCGCCGCCGGCGTCGGCGGGGGCGGGGGCGGGGCCGAACGTGGCCAGGCCGTAGCCGGCGGCCAGGGCGGCGGCGAGCGCCGCGCCGGTGAGCAGGTTTCGCTTGCTGAGCAGCATGGTCAGGCTCCGAAGGGGGTCTTGCCGGCCAGGCGCGCGGCCTCGGCCAGCGCGCGGACGCGGGCGAGGCGCGCCTCCAGCGCTGTCTCTTATAAAAATCTACGAGCCCACGAGACTAGCCTCATGTTCTGGGGTGGCCGGGTTGGCGTGTATAAAGGCGGGGG
>NZ_JAPMTQ010000107.1:0-659 GCF_026411515.1 Phenylobacterium sp. 58.2.17
GCTTTTCATTTAGAGATTAATTAAATGAAAAGCTAAGAGAAAAGATTATTTGCAGTTAAGTTCTTTCTGACGTTCTTTAATTTGATCAAGACGCTGTTGTTCTTTGTCAGAAAATTTTGGCTTTGTTGTATGGCAGTTTTCATTGCCATATTTAGCTTTAGCGTCTGCGTCTTTGAAACAGAATCCTTTAGAAGCGTAGATTAAGTTGTAATCATCTTGCAACTTTTTACATTCTTGTTCTGGTGTAGCTGCTTGAAGATTAAATCCTGTGAGGGTAATTAATCCAGCACAAACTGCAACCGTAAACTTATTCATGAGGTGTTCCTCTAATCAAAAAGGTATAAACCAAAGCTTTATGACAGTATTTTCATATGGCGCTTGGTCGCTACGTATATACCAATATAAGGTTTCTTAATGAAATTTCAATGAAACTCTATAGTCAGTATGTAATTTTAGTACGGAATTTCCTCTTGAATTAAATTAGAAACGTAGTGTTTTTAATATCTTAAGTGATATCTCTGAATATTACGGTATATTGATTTATTCGCAGTGAGTCACTTCTATCATCCTTGTTGTAGGTGTTTGAACAGGTATTTTTCTGGGAATAAGATCAAATTGATGTATAGCGAAAGGGCCGTAAGGTCCCATTCTCACATGTG
>NZ_JAPMTQ010000108.1:0-655 GCF_026411515.1 Phenylobacterium sp. 58.2.17
CAGTGTCTGTGCCTACATTGCCTGCTGGGTCTGTTGCCGTGACCGTGATTGGATAGGTACCTTCCGCTAAGCTTGGTAAGGTGTCATCCGCAAGCGTCCATGTACCATCGCCATTGTTGGTCGCTGGGTAATCGATACCATCAACTGTGACCACCACGGTTGCGGTTGGGTCATCAATCGTACCTGTTAACTCTGGGGTTTGGTCATTGGTGTCTAGATCGTTCAAGCTCACCATTGGTGCGACCGTATCCACGGTATAGGTTTGGCTATCCGTCACACTGCTGCTGTTGCCTGCTGCATCCATAAAGGTCACATTGGCATCAACGGTGAAGTCTGGATCGTTGAGTAAGTCGCTACCTGCAACATCAACACTCCAGGTGCCTGCAACGGTATCAACGGTTGCTGTGTAGTCCATCCCATTGACACTCACCGTCACCACCGTGCTGGTCGCATCGGCTGGGATACCCGTCAACACACCCGTTAAGGTCACATTGCTCGACAGAGACTCGGTTTCATTGAGGACGTTGTCCGCAGTGATATCGTCAATGCTAAACACCGTTGCTGTTGGGTCTGGTGGCGTCAAGTCAACGGTTAAGCTACCAGTGTCTGTGCCTACATTGCCTGCTGGGTCTGTTGCCGTGACCGTGATTGGATA
>NZ_JAPMTQ010000109.1:0-648 GCF_026411515.1 Phenylobacterium sp. 58.2.17
CAACTACTTTCGATCATGCAATAAAGAAACACCCCCTCTGGGCTAGCGGAGGGGGTGTTTAAATTTAAAAGCTGGCGATGACTTACTCTCACATGGCAAGTGCCACACTACCATCAGCGCTAAGAGGTTTCACTTCTGAGTTCGGGAAGGGATCAGGTGGTTCACTCTTGCTATTGTCGCCAGCAAACTGTTTTGGCTTTCGGTGGTCTTACGTTTTTGCCACTTAGTACCGAAAGAGTTATTAACGGATTAGTTAATTGGGTCTGTATTGTAACTAGTTTCTTCACTAAATCAAGTTATGTATTGAATTTATCTTGAATACAACAACTGTTTGGGTGTTGTATAGTCAAGCCTCACGAGCAATTAGTATTGGTCAGCTTCATACGTCACCGTACTTCCACACCCAACCTATCAACGTCCTAGTCTCGAACGGCTCTTTAGAGGAATAAATTCCTAGGGAAATCTTATCTTGAGGTAGGCTTCCCGCTTAGATGCTTTCAGCGGTTATCCCTTCCGAACATAGCTACCCGGCGATGCGACTGGCGTCACAACCGGTACACCAGAGGTTCGTCCACTCTGGTCCTCTCGTACTAGGAGCAGATCCTCTCAAATTTCCAGCGCCCACGGTAGATAGGGACCGAACTGTCT
>NZ_JAPMTQ010000010.1:0-123972 GCF_026411515.1 Phenylobacterium sp. 58.2.17
GCGCCGCTGGCCCCCTCGGCCCAGCGCATCGTCGCCGAAAACAACCTCGACGCCGGTTCGATCGCCGGTTCGGGCAAGGCCGGCCGCGTGACCAAGGGCGACGCCCTGGCTGCGCTGGAAGCCCGCGCCAACGCCCCGGCGGCCCCGGCCGCTCCGGCCGCGCCGCGCGAGATCCACGCGCGCGAGGAGCGGGTCCGCATGACCCGCCTGCGCCAGACCATCGCCCGCCGCCTGAAGGAAGCCCAGAACGCCGCGGCCATGCTGACGACCTTCAACGAGGTCGACATGAGCGCGGTCATGGCCCTGCGCAACCAGTACAAGGACGGCTTCGAAAAGAGCCACGGCGTGAAGCTCGGCTTCATGAGCTTCTTCGTGAAGGCGGTGATCCACGGCCTGAAGCACGTGCCGGACGTCAACGCCGAGATCGACGGCACCGACGTCATCTACAAGAACCACTATGACATCGGCGTCGCCGTCGGCACCGATAAGGGCCTGGTGGTTCCGGTGCTGCGCGACGCTGACGCGCTGTCGCTGTCGGGCATCGAAAAGGGCATCGGCGCCCTCGGCAAGAAGGCCCGCGACGGCCAGCTGGCCCTGGAAGACCTGCAGGGCGGCACGTTCACGATCTCGAACGGCGGCGTCTACGGTTCGCTGATGTCGACCCCGATCCTCAACGCCCCGCAGTCGGGCATCCTGGGCATGCACAAGATCCAGGAACGCCCGATGGCTGTGAACGGCCAGGTGGTGATCCGCCCGATGATGTACCTGGCGCTCAGCTACGATCACCGCATCGTCGACGGCCAGGGCGCGGTGACCTTCCTGGTGAAGGTCAAGGAAGCCATCGAAGACCCGCAGCGCCTGCTGCTGGACGTCTAAGATCGATGTGGCCAAGCTCCGACACCTGGTTGGAGCTGCGTCATGGCGCTGGTGGAAGTCGCAAGATTCGCCGATCTCACGGAGGCCCAGGTCGCAGCGTCGGCTCTGCGCGCCTCTGGGATCTTCGTCTTCCTCCAGAACCAGCACCACGGAGAGATGAACTTCGGGGTGCAGTTCGCGCTCGGCGGCTTTCCGCTCCACGTGATGGAGGAGGAGGCAGCCGACGTGCGGGCGATGCTCTCGCATATCCGCGCTGCGCCGTCGTCCTTGGCTCCGCCGCCGCCGGCGCAGAGTGTGCCGCGCCTGGCCTTCTCGCTCTTCATCACCTGGCTCTTCGGCGTCCCGACCCCGCTGCCCATCCAGCGCGAGCACCGGGACGAGGGCCGCGTTCCTATATCCTCCCCGTAACTCCTCCGATCAGGCACTGAACATCATGGCTCAATACGACGTCATCATCATCGGCGGCGGCCCCGGCGGCTACAACGCCGGCATCCGCGCGGGCCAGCTCGGCCTGAAGGTCGCCGTGGTGGAGAAGCGCACGACGCTCGGCGGCACCTGCCTCAATGTCGGCTGCATGCCTTCCAAGGCGTTGCTGCACGCCTCGGAACTGTACGAGGCCGCCGGCGGCGAGTTCGCCACCCTCGGCATCGAGGTGAAGCCCAAGCTGAACCTCGTGCAGATGATGAAGCAGAAGGCCGACTCGGTCACCGCCCTGACCAAGGGCATCGAGTTCCTGTTCAAGAAGAACAAGGTCGAGTGGATCAAGGGCGCCGGCAAGATCACCGGTCCGGGCAAGGTCGACGTCACCGCCGAGGACGGCTCGGTGACCAGCCTGGAAGCCAAGAACATCGTCATCGCCACCGGCTCGGAGCCGACCCCGCTGCCCGGCGTGACCATCGACAACCAGCGCATCGTCGACTCCACCGGCGCCCTGTCGCTGCCGGAAGTCCCGGCCAGCCTGATCGTCATCGGCGCCGGCATCATCGGCCTGGAGCTGGGTTCGGTGTGGCGCCGCCTGGGCTCCAAGGTGACCGTCGTCGAGTTCCTCGACCGCATCACGCCCGGCATGGACGCCGAGACCGCCAAGACCTTCCAGCGCTCGCTGACCAAGCAGGGCGTCGAATTCAAGCTGGGCGCCAAGGTCACCGCCGCGACCGCCTCCAAGAAGGGCGTCTCGCTGACCGTAGAGCCGGTCGCCGGCGGCGCCGCCGAGACCCTGGAAGCCGAGTACGTGCTGGTCGCCATCGGTCGGCGTCCCTACACCGAGGGCCTGGGCCTGGAGAATGTCGGGATCACCCCGGACAAGCGCGGCTTCATCGAAACCGACCACTTCAAGACCTCGGCCCCGGGCGTCTGGGCGATCGGCGACGCGATCCACGGCCCGATGCTGGCCCACAAGGCCGAGGAAGACTCGGTCGCCTGCATCGAGATGATCGCCGGCAAGTACGGTCACGTGGACTACGACCTGGTCCCCAGCGTGGTCTACACCTACCCGGAGGTGGCCTGGGTCGGTAAGACCGAGGAGCAGCTCAAGGACGCCGGCGTCGCCTACAAGGTCGGCAAGTTCCCGTTCAGCGCCAACAGCCGCGCCAAGATCAACCACGAGACCGAAGGCTTCGCCAAGGTCATCGCCGACGCCAAGACCGATGAGATCCTCGGCGTCCACATCGTCGGCCCGCAGGCCGGCGAGATGATCGGCGAGTACTGCGTGGCCATGGCCTTCAAGGCGGCCAGCGAGGATATCGCCCGCGTCTGCCATCCGCACCCGACCCGCTCGGAAGCCGGCCGACAGGCCGCCATGGGCGTCGAAGGCTGGACCATGCAGGCCTGATGCTCGAGGTAAGGCGCGCGCAGGCTGACGAGATCGCGGCCTGCGCGGCGCTTTACGAGCGCGTCCTGCGCGAGACCTTCACCTGGGTCCCGCCACAGCGGCATCAGGCCGCCGACTTCCTCGCCCATGCGCGTGAGGAAGAAGTCTATCTGGCCAAGCGCGACGATCGCCTGCTGGGGATCGCCGGTTTTCACCGGCCGGGAAACTTCCTGCATTCGCTGTACGTCGAGGCGCGTGGCGCCGGCGTCGGCAAGGCGCTGCTCGACCATGTCGCTGCGGTCGCCGACGGGCCGCTATCGCTGAAATGCCTGTCGCCCAACCTGCGGGCCCAGGACTTCTATCTGCGCGAGGGCTTCCGTATCGTCGATGTCGGCCGCGACCCCGGCGCGGAATTCACCTGGCTGCGCATGAGCCGCTGACCGCGATTTAACTTCGAGGCGTCACGGTCGGGGCGTAGATTCTCCCAAACAGGAGGATCGTCATGGCCGCTTCCCTGCTCTTGACCGCCCTGGCGGCGACCGCGCTCTCCGCGCCGCCCGCCTGCCCCAAAGAGGCGACGCTCCAGGTCGCCGACCCCGCCCGGCCAGCCGCCCTGCTGCGTCCGCAGGACCGCCGCGGCCCCTCCGGCGCCCAGACCCTGGCCAGCCTGCCGCCGGCCGGCATGCACCTGACGGTCATGCGCTCGGTGGGCGGCTGTGCGGTGTCGACCCTGGTCCGCCAGAACGTCCAGGGCGACGGCCGCTTCGCCAAGCCGCGCTGACCCTAACTGTTATCCCGGTTTGCGAAGCAAGACCGGGACCTATTCGCGCCCGATTTTCAGGAGAAGGCGGCGCCTCGCCACATCCGGCCTCATCCGGTGTTCATGGGTCCCGGACAAGCGCTCCGCGCTTTCCGGGATGACAGAGTGGCCCCCTCAGTCCCTGATCGCCCGCCGTCCCGGCCCGACCATCAGCCCCTCGATCCGAGAGCCCTCGGCCTTCAGCACCGGCCGCAGGCGATGGAAGAGGCGCGCGTAGTTGTAGAACGGCACGCTGGGCCACAGGTGGTGCATCAGGTGGAAGTTCTGCTGCAGCAGCAGGAAGGTCCCGCCCGGCCAGAGGCTGACGCGCGTATTCAGATAGCGCTCGGTCTGATCGAACGGATGGTGCGGCAACCACTGGAAGAAGATGTTCAGGATCAGCCCGGCCAGGCGGGTGGGGATGAACCACAGCATCAGCCACTCGGCGACGTGGCCGGTCACGATCGCCGCGATCAGCAGCGTCCAGGTGAACAGGGTGACGGCGCTGACCTGGGCGATTTCTCCGGGGCTCAGGATCGTGCCCAGCCGCTTGTATCGCTCGGCGTTGATGAAGCGCATCGCGCCGATCGGGATCAGCGACATCGGGACCATGATCGCCCACTTGCGCAGCAGCTCGACGAAGGTGCCCTTCACCGAGATGTCGGGGTCGCGCTCGGTGTTGGTGTGCGAGTGGTGCAGCACGTGGGTTCGCTGCAGGGCGGGCCAGCCCATTCCCAGCCCCAGCGCGCCGATCCAGCCGACCACCGTATTGATCCAGTGCAGGCTCTTAGGCGCGGCGACCACGTTGCCGTGGATGGACTCGTGAACCAGCGTGTAGTGCGCATAGGAGATCACGGCCACGACCGGGGTGCAGGCCCAGAGCGGCCAAGCGCCGGAAAAGCCCAGCGCGATCACTCCGATCAGCGCCACGGGCAGGGCGAGGGCCAGGATCAGCGTCGGCCAGGCGATCCCCGGCGAAAGCTCCTGTGCGATCCGTCGTTCGTCGGCGTGCGAAATTCCGATCGCTGCGCGTAGCGCCTTCGGGTCGTGAGCGCCGTCTGCCATGGCCGTTCCTCCAATCCCGCTGTCTGGGGGTTGGCGGCGACGATAGCGGCTTTGAAAATCAAAGCGACTCAAAAATGACGCCAGCGTCACGTTCGTTCGTCGCGGGAGGTCCTGTCGCTTTGAAAATCATGGTATCTGGCGCAGGTATCCTTTGCGGCGCCCAGGGAGGCGGCAGGCATGAGCGCTTCGGAGTTCGACTACGGCGACGACACCTTGTGTCCGGTCGCCCACTCCACGGGCCTGGTCGGCGACCGCTGGTCGATCCTGATCGTGCGCGAACTGCTGATGGGCCAGAGCCGCTTCCAGGACCTCCAGGCCCAGACCGGCGCCTCCAGCCAGATGCTCGCCGCCCGGCTCAAGCGCCTCGAGGCCAACGGCGTGGTCGAGCGCCAGGCCTATTCGCAGCGGCCGCCGCGGTACGAGTACCTTCTGACCACCAAGGGCCGCGGGCTGATGCCGGTGATCCTGGCGCTGCGGACCTGGGGCGAACAATGGTGCAAGCCGGCGCCCGGCGGCCCGGCGACCCGGATGTTCCACAAGACCTGCGGCGCTGAGCTGGAGCTCAACGGCCGCTGCCCGAAATGCGAGGTCCTGGTCGACTGGCCGGAGATGCGCGGCCAGGCGAGCGAGGCCTGGGCCGAGGAACGCGCGCGTCGCGTCGCCGAGTTCGTCGAGCACCGGAAGGGCGGGCCGCAGTCCTAGGAGCGGCGGATTTCGAAGTAGGTCTTGGCGTCCCGCGTGAACCCCACGCCTTCGTAGAAGCGCAAGGTGGACTCGCGCCGCGACCCGGTCGCCAACAGCACCTTGTAGCAGTCGGCCGCCCACGCCTTGTCGAGCGCGGCCTCAAGCACCGCGCGGCCCAGCCCTGCGCGGCGATGGCCCTCATCGGTCACCACGTTCTCGATCACGCCATAGGGACGGGCGCCGCGCGACAGGTTGGGCACGATGGCCAGCGTGCAGGACGACACCAGCCGCCCTTTGATCTCGGCGACGAACAGCGTCGTCAGTCCCGAACCGAGCACCGCGGCCCAGACCGGCGCGGCGCTCGCAATATCGAGCACCGGATCGCCCGGATTGAGCTGCCGATAGAGCGCCAGCACGCCCGATAGATCATCGGCCGTCGCCGGACGGATGAGAGGCTTGAGCATATGCGCAGGCTAGTCCGCGGAAAGCGCGCGGCGCAATCGCTGCAGACCCCTCGCCCGACCTCTCCCTCAAGGGGGGACGCGACGGGGCGTCCGAGTGTAGCGGGCCACTTGGTTTCGGAGCGTGGGACACATGGTTTCGGAGTGCTCCAGAAAATAGCGGCCCGCCCGGCCTGAGGTCGAGGCCCGCTCGAACCACCCTCAAGCATCGTTCGAAGGCACCTTGAGGCCCAGGTCGGCCGGGGTGATCTCCCCGAGGCCGGGGAGCACCAGCGGCTGGGTCTGGGGCCGGCCGTATTGCGCGATCTCTTTGACCAGGTGTTCTCGGTGCCGGCTGATGGCGTCAAGCAGGGTGTCGGGCTTGATCTCCACCTTCTTGTCCCTGGCCCTCGCCCCGCAGGCGCTGCACTTCAGCCGAGGGCGGATGCGGGCCAGCGTCCAGCCAGCCCCAAACAATCGCTCGGCCTGGGCCGCGTTGATCATCATGTGCGGCCGGGGGCAGCCCTCGCCATAGCAGTAGAGGTCGTAGTGCGGCCCCTCGGCGATGAACTGGCGGACGGGCGGAAGGCGGGTGCGGTCCATGGCGCGCTCCTGGCGCTTGGTGGTGGATCAACCCGAGCGGCCATGTAGACGCCCCGCCCCCCGCCGCGCAACCGCCTCTAGCGGGTGATGATCACCTCCTGCGCCTTTGCCGCACCCTTGCCGGCGACGCCGTAGTGGGTGTCCACGCCGGTGATCTGGAACCGGGCGAAAATGGCCCGCACCTCGGGCCGGTCGTTCAGCGACAGGATGAACCGCCCCTGCAGCCCGGCCAGCTGGTCAGCCATGCGCTCGAAGTCAGGCGCCTCGAACATGTCGGGCCCGTAGTCGCCCTCGCAGTCGAAGTACGGCGGGTCGAGGTAGAACAGGGTTTCGGCGCTGTCGTAGCGGGCGAGAAAGGCCGCCCAATCCAGCCGCTCGATGATCACCCCGGCCAGGCGCTCCTGCAGATCGGCCAGGACGGTCTCCAGGCGGGTGACGTCGAAGCGCCCCGAGCGGTGGTGGCTGACCCCGAAATTGCGCCCGCTGACCTTGCCGCCGAAGGCCGTCCGCTGAAGGTAGAGGAATCGCGCGGCCCGCTGCAGATCGGTCAGCGTGGCCGGATCGACCGCGACCAGGCGCTCAAACTCGGCCCGGCTGGTCAGCCGCCAGCGCAGCATGTCCATGAAGTAGGGATAGTGCTCCTGCAGCACCCGATAGAAGGTCCAGACGTCGCGGCTCAGGTCGTTGATGACCTCGGCCGCGGGCCGCTGTCGACGGCGAAGGAAGACCCCGCCCATGCCCACGAAGGGCTCGGCGTAGGTGCGATGGGGAACCGTCTCGATCAGGTCGACCAGGACGCGGGCAAGGTTGCGCTTGCCGCCGATATAGGGCGCCGCCGGCTTGACTGGCCGGACAGGCGCGAAGGGGGGACTCGACACCATACTGAAACGCTGCTCGAAGGGCCCCGCCGGTCGGACCGGTGGCGGGGCGAAAGGGGCGTGCACCCCTGGACGTGCGGGCCTCAATCCCGCGGCTCTGGGCGCGCCAACGCCCAGGCCCCCGCCTTATCTGCCGGCGGGAGCACATCCTTGCGACGGCGCGGCGCTAACCCCTGCCGACGATGAACCCGCAGCGGACCAGGCCGCCGACCACGGCCGGCGGCCGAGAGGTCTTGATCACGACCAGGTCCAGCGGCTGCGGGCCGCTCAGCCCGGCGTCGTTGACCGCGCTGACCACCTTGCTGCCGATCGCCGTCGCCACGACCGTTGTCTCGCCCGAGCTGGCCCCGGCCTCGATGACGATGGGCCCGCCGAAGGTCAGCCCGGCGACCGGCGCCAGGGTCACGGTGACGTCGGCCGGGGCCGCGCCATTGACCGTGGCCTGGATGAGGCCCGAAGCGCCCAGGGTCATGACCGGCGGGGCGGTCAGCACCACCTCGGAGATCGCCGGGCGGTTGACCTTGTAGGGCAGCGGCGCCGGGTCGATCAGGCCGCCATTGTTCGTGACGCTGATCGTCCGCGTCGCGGTGCCGGCGGCCGACGTATAGCGGAACTGCCGGGTCGGGCTGCTGGGGCTGATCGTGACCGAGGTCGGGGCGAAGGTCCCGCCCGCGCCGCCATCGCTGGGCGTGACGGTGACGCTGGCCGCCAGCGTCCCGTTGGCGCTGACCACGAAGTCGCCGGACTGCTGGCCCTGCTCCCCGCCGGCCGGGCCGGACAGGGTGATCGCGGTCGCGGGGCTGGACGAGCGCAGGTTGCCCTCGGTGTCCACCGGCCCGGCCCCGGCCAGGTCGATCAAGCTGCCGGGCTTGGGGCGGAAGAACCGGCGCACCGCCGCCATGCCGCCGCGCAGCGCCTCGCCGAACTGCGGATCTGCGAAGTTGGCGGCGTAGCTGTTCGGCCCGCTGGAAAGGGTCGCGTCCAGGACGACGTTGTTCTCGTCCACCGGCGGCGAGATCGTCGAGGCGTAGTCGGCCGCGCGGTTCGAGACGTTGCCGCGGATGATCCCGCCCTCGCTGTCGCCGAAGAAGCCGATCACAGACCTGTAGGTGCGCGGGTTGTTGCCAAAATTGGTGTCGACGACGGGGCTGGCGGTCGGGTCTTGAATGATCAGGTTGTTGCGAACCACGGCCCCCTGGCCGCTGGTCACGAGGACCCCGTTCTGCATCGTCTGGATGCCGAGGTTGTCCTCGACGACGACGTCCAGCAGCTGGGATCCGTTCTTGCTGCCGGCCAGGAAGATGAGCTGGCCATCGGGCCAGCCCGGTCGCCCCACGGCGCGGACGAAGACGTTGCGGCGCACATGGAAGCCCGACCGCGAGAGCCCGTCCGAGTAGCCGAGGTGCTGGACCCAATCGGGGTGAACACCCTGGCCGGCCGCGAAGACCTCGGGGTCGGCGACGCGCATGTCGAAGATGTAGTTGTCCTCGATCACCACCTGATAGTGGTTGGTCTTGATCGCGTCGTTCCAGACGCTGCTGACGGTGTTGCGCGCGATGATAAGGCCGCGGTTCAGGCCCGCGCAGGCCACGAAGCCGAACACCTCGCGGACGACGTTGTCGGTGATCTCCCAGAAGTCGCCGGAGAACCGGAAGCCCGAACAGAGGTCGCGGCCGATGCCCGCGAGCGGGGCCTTCGCCGAGGGCGTCCCCTGGATCTCGCAATGGGTCACCTTGACGTAGTTCACCGCCGTATCGGCCCGCACCGCATTGGCCTCGCGCAGGCCGTCAGGCTTCAGGGCCAGCGGGAAGCGGACGCCCTTGATGTGCAGATAGGCTTTGCGGCCGGTGTCGCGCTCCAGCCAGCCGTCCAGCTTCAGGAACTCCCAGTCCACGCTGCCAGGCTGACGCGGCTCCAGGACGACGTGGTTGGCGCCGTTGAACTCGCCCTTGGGGGTCAGGAACTGGATGCTGCGCCCATAGACCACCTCGCCCTCGACCCGGCCATAGGTGCCCGGCTGCGGGCGCAGCTTGTCGCCGAGCCGCACCGGCAGGGCCGTGTTGACCAGGGTCTGCTGGGCTTCGAGGGTCGTGTCGGCCCAGGTCGGCCGGAAGTCGTAGGCGTTCGCCTCGATGGTGATGCGGATCGACTTGGTGACAGCGCCGTCGCTGATCGTCCCGTCCAGCGTCGCCCCGTCCGCCAACGACGAGAGCGAGGTCGGCGGCGCGGCCAGGGCGGCGCCCGCGGGCGTCAGCATCCAGCGCGGCACGCCCCATTCATCGACGATCAGCTCGACGTGCAGACCGGCCATGGCCGCCGGCCCCGAGAGGACGGGCGTGCCTGCCCATTCCCCCGGAACGGGCTTGCCGCCCTTGCGGCGCAGGGTGCGGCCGCCGTGCTGAAGCTCGATGTCGGCCATCAGTTGTAGAACCCCAGAACCTGCGCGCACACGCCGTCGCTGCCGCCCACGGTCGCCCCGTAGGCGCGGGCGACCACCCGCGTCCCGGCCGCGATGACCTGGTTGATCGGAATGCTTGCCCCGCCTCGCAGCGTCGGGCTGGAGGAATTGACGGCGGAGATGACGCCGGCCAGCGCCGCCTCCGCGCCCTCCGCGCCCTTGCCGATGAACAGGCCGACCGGCTGCCCGGTGGGCGTGCCCTGGACGCCATACGCCGCCCACAGCGCCCCATATTCCCGCGCCGTCGCGGCGTTGATTTCCGCCCACTCGCCCGAGAGCGGGAGGCCGACGTCGCTGGGCTGGGTCGTGGCGGTGGCGGGGGCCACCAGATGTTCGCAATGGTTGAACAGCGGCCGGGAGTTGGCGGTGCGGACCTCGCCGATCACCGCGAACCGCATCGTGCCCCACGCCTGCGCGCCCTGCATGCGGATGGCGACGTGGGCCCCGGCGGGGATGTTCACCGGGAACCAGAACGGGCCGGTCATCCCGCTCGTGACCGAACCTGGCCAAATGAACAGGTTCGGGATGGCGATGGTCGCGCCGCCGTCGAACGAGATGTCGACCAGCGCCCGCAGATTGATGCCGCTGGCATAGGCCGGCGAGAGCCAGAAGCCCGCCAAGGCCGCGTCGGTCTCCGCCTCGATAGTCGTCCAGGCGCCCTTGAGGTTGTTGTTCGCGCCCGTGACGAGCGTCCCGTTCCCGGCGTCGAAGCCGAGCAGCCGATAGGTGGTGTCGAGATTGACCGGCAGGGCGGGCTCGCCGCCGCCGCCCTCGCCGCCGCCGAAGAATGCGCCATAGGTCATCGCTTACGGCCCCGTCAGCGTTTCGACGCTGCCGTCCACCTGGGCGGCGGTGGAGGTGCCGAGGACCAGCGCTTCGCCGGCCGCGGTTTCGTACCAGGGGAACGACGAGAACGAGAGCACGATGACCCCGCCTGCCGCCGGGAACCGCCAACGCTCCAGCACCGTCGCGCCGGAACGCAGCTCGACTACACAAGCGGCGCCGACCGTGAACTTCAGGCGGTAGACCCGATGGATCTGCGCGACTACCGCCGCGACCAGGTCGACCGATCCGGCCGCAGCGACGCTGAACACGTGACGGTCCAGATCGGCGGTGGCCTGGCGCGATTCCGCCGGCAGCGCCCCGGCCGGCGTGCTCAGCAGGGTGTGGGTCGCGACCAGCTGGTCCTTCACGTCGAGCATCAGCTGACGGTCTTCCACCGAGAAGGCCGAAGAGAGCGAGGCGGCGGCGTCCTTGCGGCCGGGCTCCTGCGGCAGCTCGAACTCGTAGGATTCGCCGATGGCGTTTCTGGCTGTTTGCTTGGCCATGTCAGGGGTTCCTGTTGAAGACGGGCGCGAACTGGCTGTTGCGGGGATCGCTGAAGTCGAGCGACGGCGTGTAGGCGGCCTCGGCCGCCGTGGTGATCGTCCAGATCGCCGCCACCGGCCCGACTTCCAGGACGGCGGTGACCGGGGTCGAGGGCGCGGGCGAGGACTGGCGCTGCAGCCGGATCTGCGCACCCGGCTGGACGACCGGCGGCCCCGCGCCGAACGGGCCGCCGTCGATGCTGACCAGGGCGTTGGTGACCTTCAGCGGGGCCGGAACGTTGGTGCCCGTCACCACGACGGCGGCGCTGGTGACCGGCTGGTTCAGGCCCGCCTCGGTCACCGCCGGGATGGCGAAGGGATCGGGCGTCGTGTCCTCGAACAGCGGCTTGTTCTGGACCGACCAGCCGCGCTCGACGCCATAGCTCTTGGGCAGCGGCATGGTCAGGCGATGTCCGAGTTGAGCCCGACCGGCCCGGCGCCGCCGGTGACCAGCACCCGAACGGACTTGCGGTCGCCGACCACCACGCCCTTGCGGCCGGGCGCCGTCATGGTCTCCAGCTCGATCCAGCTCGCGCCGTCCGGGCCCAGCTCCTGCAGGCTCAGCGTCGCCCCGTTCAGCGTGCCCTGGACGGACCAGATGTAGGTCCCGCCGGGCACGTTATGGACGGCCGGGCTGCTGGCGCTCGCGTTGCTGAGCAGCGTGAACCGCGCCCCGAGCCGGCCGGGGATCGCGGCCTCGCGAAACGCGAACCGATAGCCGGCCTGGATGGCGAGCATGACCGGCGGCTGGCCGGCTTCCAGGCGCACCCCGGTGGCGTCCGTCACCGCCGGGGCCGCGGCGGCCGACGAGACGACGACCGCCCCGTCCAGGCAGGTCAGGCGGGCGAAGACGCCGCCGCCGAAACCGCCCGGAGCGACAAAGGGCGGGACGGCGGCGCTCAGCTCCTGGGCGGCTCCGATGGTCAGGATTTCCGCCGGCACGACGATGCCGCCAGTGGTTAGCGCGACCTCCTGGACCACGTCGGGGCTGATCCCATAGGCGTCGCCGCCATGCCGGGGACGGACATACTCAATTCTGATGCGTGCCATGGGCGATCTCAGGCGGCCGTGGTCGGCCACCCCTCCTCGATGTTGATTGAGGCCAGCTGTTCGGCGTTCTCGGCCGCGTCGATCTCGGCGTTCAGCGCGCGGGCCTGGGTGAAGCACGCCTGGACGTGGCGGCCGACCGCGATGCCGGTGGCGATGGCGGTGGCCGCGTTGATGGTGATCCAGGCGCCGGGCTGGGCCTCCCAGTCGATGGCCTCCAGCGTCGGGTCCTTCTCGAACAGCTGGATGGCCCCGGCGATCTTGCCCTGGCCCTTTTCGTCGCTGGCGACCGTCACCCCGCCGACCGTGACACCGCCGGCCTCGGCGACCCAGCGGCGGTTGCGCAGCGCGGCCAGCTTCTCGGCCTTCAGCTCGGCCAGCGGGATGGGCTCCAGCTCCAGGGTCTCGACGACCAGGTTCTCGACCATTTCGAGCGAGCGGCCGACGACCCGGTGGTCGGTCGGCGCCGACTGCTCATGGATGTCGAAGACGCCGATCTCGGCCAGCTCGGCCGCCGTCCAGCGTTGCAGGACGCTCAGCGGGTGGCGGATGCCATTGGCTATGAAGGTGGTGTGCGGCTCGGCGGTCTCGATCTCAACCGGACCAAGCTCGGTCAGTAGGGCTTTGCGGGTCATCAGTAGAACATCTCGAAGAGGTGGGCGGTGGAGTTGGAGCCGAAGCCGCTTGAGGCGCCCATCACGACCGCCGCGCCGTTTGCGTAGAGGCTCGGGTCGAGCAGATCGCCGATGCAGACCCCGGCTCCGACCCCCCCGTTGTGGGACCGGACCGGGTTGGCGAACGCCCCCTGGACGCCCGGCGGCGAGCCGGTGGGCTCGTTGGTCGCGCCGACGACCAGCAGACCGGCGCAGTTCGACGCCTTGGTGAAGCCGGGCATGGTGACGTGGCCGACATTGCTGGAGCCGCCGCGCGCGGCGATGGCCGAGACGCCCCGATAGAGGCACCAGCCACCGGTCCCGCCGCTCCAGGTCAGCGCGCCAGGGACCAGGTCCGAGGCGACCAAGCGGCGGTAACGAAGCAAGCCGAGACCCGTCCACGCGGGGCCGCCCCCAATGGAGCCGGCGTAGAAGCTTGAGATCATCATGTCGCCGGGACCGGCGCCGGCTGGAAGCACGACCGGCGCAGCCGACGTTGACGTGCTGCCGTGCTGGTAGGCCCCGAGCCTTATGGCCAGGGTGCGAGCGCCGCGGCAGTGGTTCACATGCAGGAACGGCAGCATCAGGCGCTAAAGCCCCGGATCAGCACCGCCTCGATGTCGTTCGGCGCGTGGACGTAATAGGTCAGGCTGTCGACCTGGCCCGGCGCCCCGGAAAGCTCGTGCTGGCCGAGCGGGAACTTCCAGGCCAGGCCGGTCGAGAGCGTCCAGCCGCCGACGCCGCCGATCCCCAGGCGAATGCGGCCGGCCTGGCCCTTGATGAAGTCGGTCGGGCTCGGCAGCGTGGTGTGGCCGAGCAGGGTGACGTCGCGCGATAGGCCGTCACGCCGGCTTAGCAGCAGGGTCGGCGACCAGGCCAGGGGCCGGCTCTCGGCCGAGCTGAACAGGCCCAGCGCGCTCAGGAACTTGGTGTTGTCGAGCCCTTCCCACAGCTCAGCGACCGAGACCGGCCGGAAGAACTCGGCCTGGGCCTTGGTGGCCAGGTACCACTCCTGCGCGTCCTCGGCCGCGCGCAAGGCGGCGGCGGCGTTAGGCGCGCCGGCCGGCAGCAGGGTCACGGCGAGGGCGACCGCGCTCACCACCAGGCCGACGTCGGCCAGGGCGGCCTTGAAGTTGACCTCATGGCCGTCGCCGGCAAAGCCGCCGGGATTGGCCTCCGAGCGGATGCCGTTGTTGTAGTAGCCCGAATAGAGGCGCTGGGCGGCTTCCTCGTAGGGGGTCAAGCCAGGATCTCCTTGAAGGTGGCGGCCACGGTGTTCATGCGGTCGCGAACGAAGCGCGGGCCGGGCGGCAGATGCATCAGGGCGGGGAACGCCTCGCGGACGACCGACACCGGATCGTCCAGGTTCGGCACGAAGATCACCGGCCGGGCTGTGGTGACCCGCATGCCCAGGTCGAAGAACCGATAGGCTTCCTCGTCGGATAGGTTCGACCAGGGGACGCTCAGCTGGCGGCGCGGGGTCCGGCGTTCGATGAAGATCCGGCCGGACGGAGCCTCGTCCTGCAGGTCGCGCGGCAGGATGGACAGCTCGCGGCCCCGGTCGAAGTTCAGCTCCGGTGAAAAGGTCTGCGCCAGCCACAGACCGCCGATGTCGATCACCTCGTCCGGGTTCTGCTGGTCGTCGAACTCGAACCGGATCGCCCCGACAATCACCGGCGGCGGCGCGATCCACAGATGCCGGCGGAAGAGGTCGATTTCCTCCTCGTCGATGGTGCCCAGCCACCAGTTGTTGGTTTCCCAAGGCAGGAACGACGAGGGGAACATGCGCTGATAGACGCGCCGCCAGTCGGTCGTGAACACCGGCGCCTCGAAGTCGAGATCCGGCCCGGCGAAGGTCATGCGGAACTGCGCTGCGGCGCTGAGCGTGTGGAACAGCAACGCGATCAGGTTCAGCATCCGCGGCGCGCTCAAGGTCACCGTGAACTGGCTCTTGGCGGGCGCGGTCGCATCGCACCGGGCCGGCGCGCCGATGTAGCGCTCCTCCTTGACCAGGTTGGCGAGCGGCAGCATCCACTCGCCGCCCCCGAAGGCGGCGGTGCGCGCCAGGTTCTTATCGGAGAGCCGGCCGAGTTGCATGGTCAGCCCCACAGGGTCCAGACGGCCAGGTCGCGGCGGGGGCGCATCGGCTCCTCGGCGATCAGCACGAAGTTGTCGTTGATGCCCTGCGGCGGGTAGCGGAGGCGCACCGTCTGCCCCAGCTCGGCGGCCAGGCCGTCGCCGGCCGCGACCGTCATGCGCCTGGCCCGGCGCGGCGTGCCGTCCGTCCGCAAGCCGAACATCGCCTGCAGCTGGGCCCCCAACGCCTCGGCGTCGTCCTCGCCCCGCAACGCGGTCTCGACCGTGGCGGTCGACCAGCCGCGCGGATATCGGGCCTTGACCGCCGCGTCGGCCAGGACGGCGTGGCGATATTCCTGGGCCAGGCGCTCAGCCTCGTCGGTCCCGCGCACGCTCGGCTTCAGCTCGCCGCTGCTGAAGGTGGTCCAGATGCGGCCCCAGGCGACGCGGATCTCGGCGACCGGCTCGGGCTCGGCCTCGTCCGCCGCCAGGTTCACCACCTGGTCGAAGGCGATCTCGACGTCTGCCACCGCTGCCGGCGGACCGAACTTCACCGCCTGATAGACCCCGGCCTTGTCCGGCAGGATCGCCACCAGCGCCGAACGGCCGACCCAGGCCAGCAGGTCAGTCGTCTCGATCTGGTCGGCGGCGAAGACGCCGATGGGCGCAGGAGCGGCCACCGCCGCGACGCTGGCCCCGATCCGCTCGGGCGGCACGCCGGCCAGCTGCAGCAGGCGATGGGCGATGGCGCCGACCGTCTCGACATAGCCGCCGTCGCTCGCGCCCTTGATGCCGAAGCTCAGGCCCAGCACCGGCGAGCCGTTGATCTTGATCAGGCCGCGGGCATGGTTGGTGATGTAGCTGGCCGCCGCCGGCAGTGTCGCGTCGAACACCGCGCTGGTCTTGTCGCCCTGGTCGGCATAGCCGGCCGGCGCGCCGCCGTCGAAGATCGCCTCCGAGCCGTCCACCGCCCCGTTGTGCAGCTGGAACACGTTGGCCCCGGCGTTGACCTGGATCGGCGGCAGATGGGCGGTGCGCAGGTCGCCGGCCGCGAACGGCTTGGGTCGGTTCTTCAGGCCGCCGCTGGACCCCTCGTAAAGCACAGTCGTGCCGTTGTTGCCGCCGGAATAGAGCGCCGACAGCAACGGCTTCTCCAGCTCGCGCCGGAAGTCGTAGAGGTCCACACGGACCTTGCGCGGGCTGTCGGTGCGGTGATCGAACTGCGGCCGGGCGCAGAGGCCGCGCAGCTCCAGGGTCGCGGCGGCGAAGGGTTCGCCCTCGGGCCAGCGATAGACCCGGATTTCGTTCCAGGCGTGGCCCTCATAGACGTTGAGGCCGCCATCGGCGTTGAGCAGGGTCAGACCGCCCGCGCCCAGCGAAGGCGTCAGGGCCGTGATGTCCTCGAACAGCGCCCGGCGAAATGTCGGCGGCTCGGCGAGGCGGTCGTCCCAAAGGGTGTTCGGGCGGTCGGCGTCGGACGGCAGGAAGGGGCGCACCGCGCGGTCGCAGAACCGTAGCGTCTCGGCCGCCCCGGCCGGGCTGATCGTGTCGATCTCGACGAGGATGGCGGTGCTCATGCCCGCGCCCTCGCCATCGCCCCGACGCTGCGCCAGTCGCGGCCCATCTCGCCCAGGACGTCGGTCTGCTTCCAGGTCGCACCTTCCAGGCCGGCAAGGCGGTTCGAAAGGCCGTCGAGCGCGGTGTGAAGGGCGTTCGTATCGTTCGCCGCCATCGCCGCGGCCAGGTCGGCCCGCAGCAGATCGATGGCCGCGACGATCCGGTCGGTCTCGGCCTTGCTGACCTCGGCATAGACCTCCCGCAGCGCCGGCACGTTGATCATGTCCACCGCCAGGGTGGAGGTCAGGGCGCCCAGGATGTCGTCGTTCGCGGTCTGGCCGAGGCCGGTCAGCTCGACCAGCTTGTCCAGGGGCAGGCCCAGCGCCTTCAGCTGCTCGGCCATGACGCCGCTCACGCCGGGCGCCGACGCACGGGTCAGGCCCTCGATGTCGGCCCGGACCTGGTTGAACAGCGCCAGGCGCGCCTGGGCGTCGTCGGTCGCCATGCGGTCGGCGGCGAACAGCCGGTCGGCATAGCCGGTGATCGCGTTGCGGGCGTCGGTGTCGCCGCCGCGCGCCTGGCGCAGGATGCGGTCGTAGTCAGCCTGGGCCTGTTCCTTCTGACCCTGCGCCGACAGCTCGGCCGAGGGCGAGGACGACAGCCCGTCGAGCCAGGCGCGCAGCGCCTTGCGGTTCTGCTCGAACGCCGCGGCGGTCTGGTCGACCTCCTTGACCAGCTCGCCCAGCTGCAGCTGGCGCAGCGCCTCGATCTGGCCCAGCACCTCGGGGCCGACCGCGCCGCTGGCGATCAGACCTTGCGCTCGAGTGCGCATCTCCTCGATGGCCGCGTTGATCTCGCGCGTGCCCTTGGAGAGCTGGTAGGCGGTCGGATCGACGATCTTGAGGATCGCCTCATTGACCTCGGTCTTGAAGTCATTGCCCTGCTTCAGGCGGTTGGCCGCGTCGTCGGCCGCCGCGCCGAGCCGGCGCATGGCCTCGGCGACCTGCAGGTCCTTCACCTGGTCGAGCTTGGTCAGGATGTCGCCCGAAACCAGGCCGGCGGCGATCAGTTCGTCCGCCTGGGCCTTCATGGCCTTGTAGTTGGCCTCGATGGCGGCCAGGGCCTGTTTGCGCTCGAACTCGGCCGGGTTCATCAGCTGCAGCAGCGCGTCTTCGATGCTCTGCGAGATCGAACGGCCGGCGGCGATCTTGTTGGCAGCCTCTTCCAGGCTGGCGGCCTGGCGCACGACATTCTTCTCGGCTTCCGACAGGTCCGAAGCGCCGGCCTCGATGGCGCGCAGGATCGTCGCCTTGACGATGTCGGCCGCCAGCTTCTCCGGGTCTTTCGAGCCGCTGAACTCGGCGCCCGAGAACCCGCCGCCGCCGCCGCCGAACCAGCCCTGGCCGAGCGCGCCGGTGTTCTTGCCCTCGACATAGCCGAACGAGCCGACGTTGCCCGACAGCTTGGTCATGTCGAGCTTGAAGAGGTCGGCCGCCGCGTTGAGGCTCTGGACGATCTGCTGGGCGGCCTGGTTGGTCTTGTCCAGCGGCCCCTGGTCGAGCTGGTCGCCGCCGGTGACCGAGAACTGCCCGTTAACGACGCCGATGTCCGACCGCGCGTAAGGCCGCTTCTCGTCCTTGAACATGGTGCCGATGGCCAGGGCGGCGATGGCCGCGATGGGGCCGAGGACGGCGGCGCTGGACAGCATCACGCCCAGCGAACCCGCCATCGCGGTGCTGGCGCCCAGGCCGAGGGCGGCGTTCGCCACGCCCGCGCCGATGTAGCCGCCGGCCATGGACCCGGCCAGCGCGCCGCCCAGGCCGGCCCCGCCGAGCGAGAGCAGCGTATCGGTCCCGACCTTGCCGGTCCCCAGACCCATGGACTGGCCGGCGGCCATGCCCATCGCCGCGCCGCTGAACAGGCTGCCCAGCGTCCCCACGCCCGGCACGGCTGTTCCGAGGAGCGAGCCGAGCAGGCCGCCGCCTTGGCCAGGCACGCCGGTCAGGCCATTGAGGCCGCCAATCGTCGCATTGATCAGGATGTCGATCGGCTCGGCCAGCAACGCGTCATAGACCGCCTTGCGCAGCTGGCGCGTGGCGTAGTCGGCGATCTGATCGAAACCCAGCTCGCCGCTTTCGATGAAGGCGCGGCGCAGATCCTCGCGCAGATTGCCAATCTCGCGGGCGCGTTCCTCGGCGTCGTAATCCTGCATCGCGACGATGCGGGCGCGGGCCTTAGCCTCCTCGTCGGTTAGGTCGAGGTTCGCCTGCTGAAGCCTACGGGCTAGTTCGCGCGCGCGGATTTCGATCTCGCGCTCGCGGTTGGTCAGTACCAGCAGCTCCAGTTCTTCGCGCTGGTTCCGCACCGCTTCCGCGTTGTCGTTCGCCGACTGAGCTTCCAACAGCAGCGCGACCTTGGTCTCGATCTGCTTGATCTGCTCGGCGGTCAGGGTGGCGCCGGTTCGCTCGACCTCCTGGCGCACCGCCTCGGCCTGGGCGAACTTGACCATGGCCTGCGTCCCGCCCGCGATGGCCTTGGTGCGCTCCTTTTCGACCACCAATCGCCGGTCCAGGTCGCGCACGGTGTTGGCCACCCGATTGGCCTTCTCGGTGGCGATGGACTGGCGCTCGTAAGCCTCGGCCGAGGCCATGGCCTCTTCCACGGCCTTGCGCTGCGCGCCGGTCAGCTTCTCCAGGCTGGTGACGCCCAGCTGCTGCATCGCCTGGACGCCGGCTTCCTTGACCCGCAGGCGTTCCAGCGCCTCCTCGCCCTGCAAGGCAGCCTCGGCGCGCTGGCGCTGCAGGTCGGTGTCGATCTGCAGCTTGGCGTTCAGCTCGCCCGCGCGGGCCAGGCGCTGCTCGGCCTCGCGGACCTCGTCGGTCTTCTTGGCCCGCTTGTCCTTGCTGTCGGCGACGGCGGTGTCGGCCGCGACGGTGGCGGCGGCGCCCTGGTCGACGTCGGTCGCCGCGTCGCGGCGCAGCCGGTCGCGCTCGCCGCCGACGCCGCGGCTGACGCGGGAACCCGTCTGGTTGGCCCGGTTTGATTCCTCCAGGGCCTTCTCGTAGATCATCTCCGCGCGGGCCAGGTCCTTGCGGGCCTGATCCTGGAGCGCCAGGAGGTCAGCGCCCGCGGTCGGGCTCTCCGGGTTGATCTTCCAAAGCTCGGGGGTCGAATCCGTCGTCCGGGCGCGGGCGGCCTCGACGTTCTGACGCGCGACGGCCAGAGCGGCGTTGATGCTGGCGCGCTCTACCTCGGACAGGGCGTTAGCGTGATCGCGGGCCGCAGCCGCCGCGGTGCGCGACGCCGCCGTTGCGATGTCCAGGCCGCTGGCCAGGGTCCGGCTGGCGTCGTCGGCGGCGCGGCTGCGTTGGTCCAGGATGTCCAGGCCGCGCTGCAAGGTGGCCGCGTCCTGCTCGGCCTGGAGCATCTTCCCGGACAGGAAGGCCACGCCGAGCGTCGCGGCGGTGAACGCGATGCCCCATGGGCCGCCAAGAAACCCGATGAGGCTTCCGGCCGCGCCGCGCACGCCGATCATGGCCGCTGCGCCGCTGCGCTGCGCTTGTTCGAGCTTCCGGGCGGCGGCGGCGGCGACCTCGGCTCTTTGGGCGTAGGCGACGCCGGTCGTCGCCGACTTGAGATTGGCCTGCGCCTCGGCGTTGCCAGCCTGGGCGGCGGCGAGCTGGGCGGCCGCCTTCTCCTGGGCGGCCAGGGCGGCCTTGCGGATCTCGACCGTGAAGCCGCTGAGCCAGCGGGCCGCGGCGACGCCAGTCATGGCCTGCAGCGCGAACACGACCGCGTCGACATGCTCGACGAGGAACGCCGCGCCCTGGCCGGCGAGAGCGGCGGCTTCGCCCATGGCCGCGCCCAACTGGCGGGCGGCGGCCAGGGTCTCCGGTGAGGACAGTTCGTCGTTGAAGGCTTCCAGCCCGGCCGTGGCGGCGGCCAGGAACTCGCCCCCGACCGCGCCCTGCAGGTCGAACATCGCCGTCTTCGTCTGCGCCAGTTCGCGCCGGGCGCGGCCGAGCGGCGTGGTCATCGCCTCGTCCAGGGCGGGACCGAACTCGCGGCGCAGCTGGGCGGCGAATTTCGGCAGGAAGTCTTCGGACGCGACCTTGCCGTCGCCCACCAGCTTGTTCAGCTCGGCCGTGGTCATGCCCATGGCGCGGGCGGCGATCTGCATGGCGCCGGGGATCGCTTCGGAGAGCTGGCCCCGCAGCTCCTCCATACTGACGACGCCCTTCGAGGCGATCTGGCTGACCGCCTCCATCGCCCGCTTCTGCTGCTCGGCCGAGCGGTTCAGCGCCGTGCCGGCCTCGACCAGGCCCAGCCAGATCTCGCGGGTCTGCGCACCGGCGAGGCGCGTGCCGTTGGTCGCGCCGGCCAGGCCCATGAAACCGTCGACCTGATCCTGCACGACCAGGCCCAGGCGTTCGGCCTCGGCCCGCAGGAACCCTTGCTCGGCCGCCGCGCCGCGCGCGCCGCCGGCCACCGCGCCCAGGCCGGTATTGAAGCCCTGGACCTTCAGGGCCGCATCGCTGATCCCCCCGACGAACTCCCGCAAGCCAAAGCCAGCCAGGGCCGTACCCAGCAGCTTGGCCTGCAGGCCCGCACCGCTCGCCGCCCGCTCGAAGTGATCGGCGCCGGCGGCGGCCTGGTCGAGCCCGGCCTTGGCCTGGCGACCGGACTGGCCGACCTTGCCCATGCTGCGCTCGACATTGGCGGCCTCGCGCGCGACGTCCTTGGCGTCGGCGGTAATCCGCAGATGGGCGCGAAGGTCGCTCATTTGCGCTCCGTCCAGGCGCTCAGGGCCTCGGCCTCAAGGACGCGAAGACGGGTGAAGTCGTGCCCCTCGAACGGCGCATAGCCCTCGGCCTGGGCGACGACCGGAAGGACCGAGTAGTCGAGGCCGACGCGCACGGCGCGGGTCATGGTCCCGAGCCAGCGCCATTGCGTCTGCATGCCTAGGAACACCTTCACGGCGGGGATGTTGGCGGGATGGACCAGGAAGTCCTCGTCGCGGACCTGGCCGACCAGCTGGGCGCGCATCTGTTCGATCCGCTCGGCCGGTGCGCCGCCCCACTTCATGTCGGCCAGCATCCGTTCGGCTTCGGCCGGCAGCACCTCGGTGTCGTCGGTCCGCCCGAGCGCCACCAGCCGCGCGGCCTCGGTCAGTTTTTTGCGGCGATCCCCTGCGAGAACTCCGTATAGGCGGTGGTCAGCGCGGCTCGGACCCAGGGCGTTCCGAGCAGATCCTCGCGCAGCTCCTCGTTCCACTCCGCGTCCCGGCCGCCAGCCAGGCCCACGAAGTAGACGCGCTGCAGGCCCTTTTGATCGAGGTCCGGGTTCTTCTTCAGCTCCTCGAAATCCTCGTCCCGGATCAGCCGGAACCGGGCGACGAACTCCTGCACCTCGATCTTCCCGTCGTCCTGCGGGACGTTGACCTTGACCGGCCAGGTGGCTTCGAACGGCCCCTTGGCCGCCTTGAAGTCGAATTGTTTGCTCATGGTTCATGCTCACTTCGGGTGGTCGGAGGGCGGAAGAAAGGGCGCGCCAGGCTCATGGCCGGCGCGCCCCGATTGAGGTTCGGTGGCGGCCGGCGGTCAGGTGATGACGATGGCCAGGTCGTCGTCCTTATCGAGGCCCGAGTTGACGGCCAGGATCGGGTTCGAAGCGGTGTCCATGCCGTCCTCGCGCCCATAGGTCGGAGCGTCGGAGACCTGGACCCGGCCGTTGATGGTGACGATGTTGCCGGGGACCGTGCCGTGGGTGACCGAGAACACCGAGACGTCGCCGGACTTCCACTTGCCTTCCAGGTTCAGCGTGCCGAGCGGCGGGGTGCCGACCTTCATCTGGCCGGTTAGGACGCGGTCGCCCGCAATGGTCACCAGCTCGACGCCGGGCGCGTCGATGAACCTGACATTGTCGTCCTGGTCGAACGAGAACTCGCGCAGGCGCAGGTTGGCGATGCCGGCGAACGACATGGTGCTGGTGCCGTTCGCCACCGTCTTGGCGTCGAGCCAGGCGGCCCAGACCGCGTCGGCGTGAACCAGCTCGGCGCTGGCGGTCGGGTCCAGGTGCATGCCCTTGAACGAGAACACCAGCATCGGGCGCTGGCCGGGCGACAGCTCCAGGCCGACCTTGCCGCGGGCGCCGATGATCACGTGGGCCCGTTCGGCGTCGCGCCATTTGAAGGTCACGGACTTGGCCAGCGCCTGGTTGGGCATCGGCTTGTAGGTCACGGACTCCAGGCCGACCGTCGCGTCAATGGTCTCGGCCCAGGCGCAGGCGGCCATCAGTTCACCCCAGGCCGGGGCTTCGCCCGGCGTGCCGGAACCGGCCAGCGGGACCTTGAACGTCAGGGTCGAGTGTTCGCCATAGGTCTGTTCGGCGACGATGCCGGCGCCGGGCTTGGCCGGGTTCGAACGCTCGCGCTGACCGCTGCCCTTGTACTGGACGTCTTCGGCCCAGATCGCGTTCGCCGCGACCAGCGCCTGGGGCGCATCGCCCGCAGCGGGATAGGCGGCTTCGACTTTGGCGAGGAGGAGCTGGCGGTCCATCAGGTCGGGTCCTTGGTGTCGGTGTCAGCGCCGGCCGAGGGGGCGGCGGCTTTGGCGGGCGCGGCGGGAGTGGCCTTCACCGCCTCCAGCAGCTCGGCGATGTGCGCCGGCACCGGGAAGCCGGCCGCCTGGCTGGCGGCGGCGGTGCGCTGCGCCGAGGCGAGGTCCATCCGGTGCGGTCGGCCGAGGCCGGCCGGGATCGGCGCGGGCGGCGTGGTCTTGGCGGGCTTCAATCGAAGGTCTCCTGGATGACGACGTCGGTCGTGAAATCGAGGCGGTAGAGGAGGACGCCGGTCTTGCTGTCGAAGTCCTCGACGCCCTCGGCGGTCAGGCGGCAGGCGATCTCGCCGTCCGGGTGATGCCAGCCGAAGATCGCGGCGCGGGCCTGGGTGACCGGCTCGTCCAGGGCGCGCAGCCCCGCCTCGCCGCGCTGGCCGGCCAGGGTCACGCCGATCAGCACGGCGAAGTTGACGGCCAGGCCCTGGCGCAGCGGGCCGGAGAACTCCTTGGCCTCGTAGGCGTCCATGCCCATGACCATGACGAAGGCTTGCGGGCCGGCGAGCACCGCGCCCGGCGCGGTGGCGGCGGCGAGATCCGCGGCGAACCCGACGTCGCGCAGGATCGGGGCCTTGGCCTTCAGGCGGGCCTGGATCGGCGGAAGGGCGAACAGGCTCACAGCGCGCCTCGCAGCAGCGGGTCGGCGACGTAGCGCAGACCGATGTCGCCGAACTCGGCCTTGTCCTGGTCGTTGGCGCCCAGAAAGGTGCGTTTGGGGATTTCGACCTGGCGGCGCACGACCCAGCCGCCGTTCGAGCCGACCCGGAAGCGAAGGCCCTTGGCGGTCTTGGCGCGGATGATCGCGCCGTCGTTGTGGACGCCGGCATAGATGCGGTTCGAACCCCATTCCACCCCGGCATGGGTCGGGGGGCGGTCCGAGATCGAGCGCAGCAGCAGGCCCTTGCCGATCAGCGTCTGCCCGCTGGCTTTGCGGCTCGGCTTCCAGGGCGTGCCATCCGGGGCGCGACCATTCAGGAATCGCCGGCGCGCCTGAGCGACGCCGGCCCGAGCCATCGACCGAAAGGCCGGACGCAGGTCGAGGCCGCGGGCGCGCGCCGCGGCGAACGCCTTGCGCACGCCAAGATCGTCCCAGGAAAGGCCGAACTTCGCAGACATCAGAGACCCCGGTTGAAGATGCGAGATCCGGGCGTCACGGCGGCGGCGCGCGGCGACGGCGGGATCTCGATGGGGGCGGCGGCGCCGCCGTCCAGGTTCGCCTCGCCGGCCCGCACCCGGCGCAGGAACTTGAGGGTGTCCTCGTAGTCCTTGCGCGGAGCCTCGGGCGGGTTGGCGCCGTAGAGGCGATAGCGGGCGATCTGGCAGGCTAGGCGCTTGAGGTTGAGCGGCGGACTGGCCGGGTCGATGGTCACCGTCCCGGCCAGCTCGGAAATGATCTCCGCGTCGGCGTCCTCCAGGTGCGCCTCGACGACGTCGGCGTCGATGACGCCGTCGCGGTCGCGGTCGGCCAGCAGCAGCAGCTCCTGGTCGCCGTAACGCAGTCTCAGGTCATCGACCGACGCGAAGGTCATGGGTCAGTCCTTCACCGTCAGGTGCGGATCGGCGACCAGGCGGTCATGGACCTCCTGCGTCACCGTCTCGGTCTGGAAACGGTCGCCCCAGCTGATGCCGCAGCGGGTGAACGGCTGGCCGTCCGACGACTTGGCCGTGATCTCGACCAGGCCCTCGGGCAGCGGCGCGAACAGGTCGGTGATGTGCAGCGCGCCGATAGCGGCGGCGCGCATCATGTTGACGGCCATCGCCAGGGCCGCGGTCCGCTTGCCCTCGGGCAAGGCGTTCCAGGCGTCGTCGTCCGAGGCGTCGGGCAGGCCGAGGATTTCCCGGACGCTCGCGATGACGATGGAGCGCGGAACGTGACCCTGATGGATCTCGACCATGAGCGGCAGGCCCAGCAGCAGCTCGGGCTCGTTGTCCGCCCCGACGAACAGCAGCTCGGTCGCGGCGGGTAGAACGGCAAGCCGCTCGCCCGAGCCGTCGCCCACCAGGTCGAGGAGCAAAGCCGCGTCGCCGCCGGCCGCCGCCTCGGCAGAGGCCGCAGCCTCCACCGCAGGGGCGGCCGGATCGGGCTGCTGGTGCTCGCTCGGGGTATCGTCCGAGGCCGCGCCCGAAGACGCAGCCTCGCCGCCGACCGACGTACTCACGCTGTCGGTCGAGCCGATGGACTGGGGCGCGGCGTCCGCCTCGCCGGACCCTTCCGCGGCCGAGGTCGCCCCGGCCCGCCCATCGGTGGAAGTCTCCGCGACCGGCGCGGTCGCGCGGGCGGCGGGCTGATCCTGGGCCGCCGCGGCGGCCGGATCGGCGGCCTGGTCGGCCGCCTGGGTTTGAGGTTTCCGGGCCATGGTCGCGCCTACAGCCAGTCGGCGACGAGCAGCTGGGCGGTGCCCGCCCACTCGTTGTCCGAACCGGCGACCTGCTGGCGCTCCAGCAGCCGGCGGGCCGGGCCTTCAAGCGAGCCGGGCACGACCAGCAGCCGCCCGCGGATGCCGAGCGGATTGCCCTCGTCATCCTTGTGCGAGGCCATGGTTTTGCGGGCCAGCTCGTAGTTGGCCGCGTCCAGGTCGCCCCGCGAGGCGTAGGCCATCTGCCAGAAGCCGAAGCCCGCGTTGGCGCGGCCGTCGACGCCGTAGATGTACTCCTTGCGGTGGAACACATTGGCGTCGGTCGCGTCGTCCAGGGCGACCATGTCGAAGTCCCGGCGCCGCTGATAGATCAGCGGCTTCAGGGCCCGCGAGGTGTCCAGCAGGAACCAAGGCGTACCGGCCCCGGCCTGCATGTTGGTCGCCAGGTTCGCGCCGACCGGGTGCTCGTCGTCGAAGAACGGCTGGCCGTCGTAGCACTTGGCCGCGAAGCCGCTGGCCAGCAGGCCATAGACCAGCTTGTCCGGGAACGACGCGACCGCCTGGCCCATCTCCTGGAACATCGGGGTGAAGATCCCGAGCTGATCGTCCTCGAAGTTATTGCGGGGCACCTTGACGGTGCTCTCGTAGTCCTTGTTCACGACCGAGTAGCTGTGGGCCGCCAGTTCCTTGATCTGGCGGTCGCCGATCCACTCGCGGATGCCCGGCCAGCTGCCGAGCCAGGTGTACTTCTCCTCGGCCGCGGTCGAGGGCACCAGGGTGGCGATCTGGCTCCAGGTGGGCGTGACGCCCGCGAAGCCGGACCGGAAGGTGGTCTTGAAGCCGGTGAAGGCGTCCGCCAGCAGCTGGCGGGTGATGGGGCGCGGAGCCATGTGCGGGCGTTCCTTAGAGAGTGACCCAGACGCCGTCGGCTTCCACCTGGAAGACCTTGCCGGCGACCGACTTGTTGGTGACGAGGGAGCCCACGGTCTCGTCGTCCTCGACGTAGCAGTCGGACCCGATGTGGGCGGCGGTGACGGCGTTCACGCCATGGTTCTTGAACTTGAAGGTGCCGCGGCGGACCTCGACCGAGATCGCGCCGTCAGCCCCGGCGTTCTTGGCGTAGGCCGCGAAGATGCCGACCGTGCGCAGGGCCGCGGCCGAGACGCCCGGCTTCACCACGGCGCCGTCCATCACGGCGATGGCGCCCTGGAAGCACTCGGCGGCGGCCTTGACCGGCAGCGAGCGGAGAACGCCGACGACCTCGTCGCGGCGGCTGTCTTGGGTCTGCGCCATCTAGGCGGTCTCCTTCAGGGTTTCGGCGTAGGCGACCGGGTCCCAGCCGTTGTCACGGCAGAGCGAGACCTGCTGGGCGGTCAGGCCGTTGGCGTCCTTGCCCGCGCCTTCGACCTTCTTGTCGGCGGCCGGCGGTGTGAGCAGCGCGGGATGGTCGGCGAGGATCTGGCCGGTCTGTTCCGGCTTCTCGCGGCACAGCGAGACCCAGTGATCGCGCGAGGCCGGCGCGATCTTGCCGGCGGTGATGGCGGCGTCGACCGTGGCCTCGGCCGCCTTCTGGGCCTCGCCGTCCTTCAGGGTCTGCAGCTCGGTCTCGGCGGTAGTGGCGCGAGCCAGGGCGGTCTGCAGATCGGCGGTCGGCACGAACTTGGCCGGGTCGCGGGCTTCGCGGGCCAGGCTGACCTGGGTGGACGCGGCGGTGACCACCTCGTCCTCGGTGGCGGTGGCGGGCAGCCCGAAGGCGTCCCGCAAGCGTTGGAGCAGGGACATAGAGTTTTGGTCCTGGTTGGAGGTTTTGCCGCGCCCCTCGATGCTGGCGAGCGCCGGCATATCCAGGGCGGGCTGGGTGGTCAGGGCGAAGGAAGACAGGGTGACGATCTCGCCGGTCGGCGTGTGCCGGATCGCGGGCGAGAGGTAGCGATACTCTTTGTCGGCCACCTTCCGGCCGCCGGCAGGCGTCCATTCGGGCTTGGCCCAGATCCCATCGGCGCGCAGCTCGTAGGCTTTGGCCCAGCCCTGGGCCGGCGCGTCCTCGCCCTTCGGGGCGCGGATCTCGCTGGCGTGCTCGATGTCGAACGGGAGATCGGCGGTCTTGGCCCGCAGGTTGGCGAGCAGCGCCTCGGGATTGCTCAGGGTGAACCGCCGGCCGTCCCGCGCCACGATCTCGGGGCCAATCGGCAGGACCATGACCCACTCGGGCGGCGCGTCCTGGTCGCCGACGCGGGCGAGCGCGATCTCAAGGCCGGCCCCGTAGGCGACGGCTTGGTCATCGGCCTCGCTGCAGAGGGCCAGAACGTTCGGTGTGGACAGGCGCTGAACCATGGCGCCATCTTCGGGGTGTCCGGCGAGGCTGTAGCCCCGGACAACTGTCCGGATCGCCTGACGGCCTCCGGAGCGGGAAATCACCCCGACGCCCCCAAACCGGATGGCCCCTCGAACGCCCTCGAACGGGTCAGGAGGCCCTTTGGCTCAGCTTGGCGACGTCCGGAGGGGTCGGGGCTGAGAGGCGGCCCAGCGGCGGCGCTTTTCAGCCGAGGTTTGCGTCCGGCGCGCGAAGTGCTAATTTCCGGGTCGGCGACCTAGTCAGACGTGCAGCCGGCCTTCGGGTCGATGGGGAAGGTCACGCACCCCCGGTCGCCATTTCACCCCTCCAGATCGATGACGCCGCCGCCGGCTCGCACCAGCTCGCGGCCGCGCACCAGGCGCGCGCGTCGGCTGGGCGAGGTCGGGTGCAGGGTCCGCACGCGGTAGGCTCCGGCCACCGGCTTGAGCGCCAGGTTCCAGAGCTGATCCGCCCCGCCGATCCGGAAGGCTCCGATTACGTTCAGGTCGCCGGCCGGGCCGCGCCAGATCTCCGCGTGTTCGAGCAGCAGCTGCACGCGCCGCCAGTCGGCCGCCGGCACCGGATGGATGTGCGCCGAATGACCGATGCCCGAGGCGTTGGCGACGACGACCGACTGCGGGACGCCGGCCAGCGGCGGCATGACGCCCACCGGCCAGGCGTCAGGCGGGAAGGTTCCGGCCCGGTCGGCGGCCTGGGCGGCCAGCTGCTCGCCGGCCGGATGCGCCAGGCGGCGGGCCTGGTCGGCCACGGCGGCGCGGGCCTCGGCTCGCGCCAGGCCGATCCGCAGGGAGTCGGCGACGAGATCCTGGAAGGTCGGCAGGTTGACCAGGTCGGCGGCGGCGGCGCGCGCCAGGTCCGGGTCCAGATCCTCGACCTTGCGCGTCAGCAGCTCGCCGAGGTTGGCGCGGCGGGCCATGCCGGCGTTGTAGGCGAAGCCGGGGCCGACGTCCTCGGGGGCGCGGGCTATGCGGCCGGTCGGGCCATGCGACCAGGTCGGCCAACGGTTCGGGTCCAGCTCCACGCCCATGGCTTCGAGCTGGTCGTCGCTGACCACCTTCGCCGCCCCGGACGCGATCTCGTTCAGCGAGACCTGGATGACGTAGCAGCGGCAGAACCAATCGTTGGGCGGATACCAGGTGCGCCAGAACACATGGCCGACCGGAAGCACCAGGCCGAACCACTGACGATGCGAGGCGCGGGTCTTCTCGTCCGAGACGCCCAGATACTCCAGGGCCGGGAAATCGGCCTGGGTGTCCTCGATGGCCTGCCACTCGGCGGCTGCGTAGGCCCCGCGGATGTTGGTGTCGTAGATCACCCGCGTGCGCCAGGGCGCCGACAGGTTCACCTTCCGCTCGCCCTCGGCGAACTCGGTCACGACCTGGGGCCCGGCGAAACCCAGCTTCTTCAAGCGGTCTTCGAACTGCTCTCGAAAGGTCTCGTAGGTCTCGCCGCGAGCGACCGCCTGGGTGGTAAGCTGTTTGGCCGCGGCGATGACGTCCAGGCGATGGACGCCGGCCAGGGTAAAGCCGAAGGCGTGCTGCTCGCGCCAGATCGACGGCCAGCGCCAGGATCGAACCAGGCCCTTGGCTTCAAGATAGGCGACGGCGCGCGGATCGGGGCCGGGATCGAAGTCGAAGCGTTCGGCCATGGTCAGGCGTCCCGCGTCGCTTCCTCGCCGGTGGCGGCGGCCAGGAACATGGCGCGGGCCAGGCTACGCGCGGGGCCCGGCGCGGAGAGATCCTTCGCCAGTGCGTCGAGCTGGCCGAGCGCCTGGTCGAAGCCGCCGGCCGCGCGGATCACGTCGACCACGGCTTGGGCCTCTGCGCCGAAGGTCCGCTCCCAGCCGTCGAGCGAGGCCAGGGTCAGGGCGTCGAGATCGGCGTCGATGGCCTCGCGCCGGGCGCGGGCGTCGGCCAGGCCGCCGGCACGGGCCAGGGCGCGGCGCTCGGCCGGGGGCGGATCGCCCCTGTCATCGTCCTCGCCCTCGCGGCCGGGGCCGGGGCCGGGGCCGGGGCCGGCCGGATCGTCGATGATCACCGTGCCCTTCCTGCCCCGCAGCTTCGCAGGCTTGTCCTCGGCCTCGCCCTCGCTCGACGCGCCGGGCGGCGTCAGCACCTCCTCGTCGTCGGACGGCTCCGACAGCTTCAACTTCTTGCGGATCTCGCTCTGGCCGACACGCAGGCCGAGGGGCACCAGCCGCTCCAGCGTCGAAGACAGGGCGTCCATGTCCTCGGGCTCGTCGACCACCAGCTCGACGAACGGGACCGGAGCGGTGGCGCCGTAGTTGAAGGCGATGAACGGGGCGAGCACGTCGCGGGTGACGGTGGCGGCCAGGGACTTGCCATCCGCCTTGGTCAGGTCGCCGCGCACCTCGTCCAGGACGGTCGCCTGGGCGTAGCCGCCGCCGGACTGCATGTCGGTCGTGCCCGATTGGCCGAGCACCGCCTTGGACACCTGGTTGTCGAGGAAATGGATCAGGCTCGCGAACAGCTCGGCCCCGCCGGTCGCCGCGCCGAGGTCCGGGAACTCGATATCCATGGACTTCGGAATGACCGCCGCCGCATCCGACCCCAGGCCGAAGACGGCCCGCTTCAGGACATTGACGTCATCGGCGCTCGCCGAACCGTCGTAGCGGCCGAGCCGCAGCGGAATGCCGAAGATCTCGGCATAGGCCATCCAGTCCTTCATCCCGTAGAGCTTGCAGACGAAGCTGAAGGCGACGAGGCGGGCCAGGCCCGCGCGGGCCGGCAGGCCGGACTTGCGGGTCGCGCGGTGCACGACGAACTTCGCCGGCGCCAGCGGCTCCCCATCCGGCGCGGCCGGTTCCTTGAGGCGCAGCTCGCGGCCGGTCTCGCGGTCCCATTTGAACCAGCGCGGGTCGCGCTCCAGATAGCTGCTCGGCCGCCAGACGCCCGCGGTGTTCCAGGCGATCTCCGACACCGCATAGCCCTTGGCCAGGGCGTCGAGCTGGTGGAACAGCAGATCCTCGAACGCCGGCTCGCTGATCAGATCCTCGCACGCCTCCAGGATGGCGTCGGCCTGGGCGTGGCCCTCGTCCTTCTTCGACCAGGTCAGCTTCCGGTCCAGGCCGATGACCGCCAGCTTGCGGGTCTGCAGCACCGCGCCGTAGTGAGGGTCGCGCTCCTCCATCTCCTCGGCCAGGGTCAGGAAGGCGTCCATGTCGCCCTGGTCGGCCTGGCGCAGGATCGCGGCCAGCTTGTCGGGCGTCAGGCCGGCCGTGGCGGTCTCGGCCGACCACGCCTGGCGCACGCCGGTCAGGCCAGGGCGCGCGACCTCCTGCTGCAGGGCCTTCTTGGTCACGGTCAGCGGGCGGCCGAGGTGATCGACGAGCTTGGTCATGGTCAGGGGGTCCAGTTGCGGAAGCGGCTGAAGCCGCCGCCTTCGTTCTCGCGACGGCGACGGGCCAGCGCGCTCTCGTTTCCGAGGTCTCGGCCCTCGACGCGGTGGTAGGCGTACTCGCCGACATCCACCCAGGTTGCAGCAAAGCCGAGCGCAAGCGCGATGCCGACGTCCCCGTGACGCTGAAGGCCATCGGTGCCGGTCGTGCGGATGTCCCGCGGAACCATCGGCACGCCCCTGATCAGCCGGATCTGACGCAAATCGTCGACGTGGTCGGAGTGTTTGACCGTGGCGATCGTGCGGTCTTCGAACGCCGCTTTCAGGGGCGGCATGTTGTTCAAGTACCAGGACTGCGAAAGGTGGACCTCTTCGATCCGTTCCGGGCCGAACTCCTGCATCGTCTCCTGAGCCAGCGACGCGCCGTTGCCCGTCGCGTCAAGCTTGCCCGCTGTGAACCGCGGTAGGCGTTTGGTCACCCAGAACACGATCTGCTTCTGCTGATCGTAGGGCACATTCCGCATCTCGATCACGAACGGCACACGCCGAGTTAGATCGCGGTCGATGGCGAGCGGCACATATGCCGAGACGTCGCCCGTCAACGCGAAGTCCTGACCAAAGGCGTGGCGCAGGTTCGGATCGAGTTTGTCTAGCTCAGGCTGAACGACCTGCTCTAGCCAAGCCTGGACGTAGGACTGACGGTCCGTCTTGCTCTTCAGCTCGAAACCGGCGGGGCACTTCAAGCGCAGAACCTGGTCGACGCCGCCCGACGTCATACAGCTCTCGATCAGGGCGCGGGTCAGATAGATCCCCGAACCCTGCGAGGGGATGCAGCGCAATTCCTCATCGGCGTCGGCGCCATGGTAGGCGTATATCTTCTTGCGCCAGGCGGCCTCGATCTCGGGCGACCACTCCTTGCCCTGCATCAAGCAGATGCGCTGATAAAGCCCCTCCTCGATGGCCTCGTCGAATGTGCAACGCACCACGGCACCGGGACGCTTCTTGGCCCGGATGTCGGTGATCAGCTCGTTGAAGGGGTTGTCGGCGCCGTTGTGTGTCGAGATCACCAGCACCTTGCCGCCTCGGATGAGCAGGGCCATGGCGGCCTTCAGCAGCGCGGGGGCGTCGTCGTGGAAGGCGTACTCGTCCAGGATGACATAGCCCTGGCGACCACGGAGCGACCGCGGCCGGCTGGACAGCGCCACGATTTCGAAGCCCGAAGCGAACCGGATGCGGAACGCCTGGATCTGGCGATCCTCCTGGCCCTTCTCCTGATCGGTGAACAGAAACTCGCCGACATCGGTGCAGGCCGGCATGAACGCTCGCGCCCACATGGCGCACGCGTCGATGAATTCCCGCGCCATGTCGAAGGAGGTGCCGATGTAGAGCACGTCCATGCCGCCAGCGCTCTTCGCAGCCCCGGCGGTGAGGACAGAATCGGCGGCGGCGGCCCAGGTGAAACCGACGCGGCGGCTCTTGTCGCAAACAACGACCTCTTCGGAGGCCGTCGCCATCAACAGTGCCTTTTGGGAAGGCATGAGGATGTCGGGCAACGACTTGCCGACCAGCGCGGCCGGCAGGCTGGTGACAGCGTCTCGCCTGAGCTTCGCCCATTCCTCCTCGGTGATCGCTTCGCCGTCGAACGCCATCAGCGGATACCCAGGATCTCGGCCTTAATGGCGTCGACGGTTTCTTTCGACAGCCCGCCCTCGCGCTTGGCCACTTTCTCGACCGCGGTCGCCGCTTCCCGTGCGGCCTCCGCGCGGGCTTCGGCGCGCATTTTCATGGCGCGGTCGGCGTCGGTGCGCTGGGCGCTGACCAGGCGCTGCAGCGACAGCGAAATCGACTTGGCCTCCTCGGCCGACAGCGTGACCGGCTGGCCGTCATCGTCCAGGCGCTCCTCGGTCAGTAGCTCCAGCAGCGCGCCCTGCAGGATGCGCATGTTGGCCCGGCCGATGCGTTCGTCCGGTTCGTCGCCGAACTTCTCGACCACGAACTTCGCCATGGTCTCGGCGCGCCGCAGCTGGTCGCCGACCTGGGCCAAACTCTTCACGTGGCGGCCCAGCGCCGAGCGCGATACCTCGACATCGAGGGGACGCAACGCCTCCAGGATCTCGTCGATGGTGCGGCCCTGACGGCGAAGATCCGCGATCATGTCGCGGATCTCGTCAGGCAGGCGGTCGATGGACGAAGGCGTCTGCCGGGCCATGGCTAGTCCCGCCCCCGTTGAGAGGGCTTCGAGATGCCTTCGATCTCGACCAGGCCGCCGGCGCAGCGCTGGCCTTGCTTGGTGATCGCCGCCACCATGATCCGGGCGTCGTAATACTCGATGTCGATGCAGTGCACGCCCGCGAGGAAGCGGAAGTCCTGCTGCACGACCTCGCGGTCCAGCAGCGAGCCGAAGCCCAGCGAGCGCAGCGACTTCTCGATTGAGCTTTCACCGCACTCGCCGCCGGCCTCGACCAGCAGCCGCAGGATGGCCAGGCGGCGGTCCGCCGTCATGTGTTCTCGAATCCGGCTCATCGCAGCGCCTCAACGCCCTCTTTCAGGAAGTAGCCCTCAAGGCGGCCGATGCCGCCCAACGCCTGGCCGACCTTGTCGCCGACCTTGCCGATCTCGCCCTCGACCCGCGCCAGGTCGGCCTTGGTCGGCAGCTGGGCGATGTCGTCGTCCAAGCCGTCCAGCCGCCCTTCGTGGCGTTGGATCTGGTCGTGCTGGCCCGAGACCTTGTCCGCGAGCTTGTCCACGCTGGCGGTGATCGGCGCGGTCGCCTGTGAGACCAGGGTCTGAACCTCGGTCTTGGCGAGCTGGCGCAGCGACCAGCAGAACCACAGCGTCAGGCCGTTCAACACGAACAGCGCGACCGGCCAATACTTCAGCAGCTCGCTCAAGGGACGCTCCGGGAAAACAGCTTCTGGCGGCGCTCGAACGCCTCCTGACAGACGATGCAACGGCGGCTGCTGGGGGACGCGGCGACGCGGTCGGCCTCGATGGGGTCGGCGCACTCGACGCAGTCGCCGGCCCACCGGAAATTCGGATCGGTCGGGGCGCGTGCCTGGGCGATGGATCGGTCGCGGTCGGCTATCTCCAGCAGCTGGGCGCGGTCGGCGTCGTCGCTCACGGCCGGGCCGCCTGGCGCTCGCACTCGGCTTTCGCCCCGGCCAGGCGCTTCTCCAGCAGATCCTCGCGGCGATCCTTGGCGTCCAGGTAGTCGTCGGCGGCCGGGTTGGCGCGCAGGATTGCGCCGGCCGGCGGCAGGGCGCGGGCCGGCAAGTCCTGCGCCAGCTCGGCCGGGCAGACGCTCACGCGGTCCACCTGCAGCTGAAGCGCGGCCTTCGGCGGCGGGGCGTCAGGGGGCGACCTCCCAACGCTCGCGCAGGCGGTCAGCATCATAGACGCGCAGGCCATCGCTATCGCGAGGCGCGCTCTCCCGAACGGCTTGGGCACGGTGATCTCTCTCGGCGAGTTGACGGCCGCGCTGCTCGGCGCGAGCGACGGCCTGGTTACGGTCGGCCTCGGCGTCGTCGATGACGCCACGCAGGCCGAGGATGGTGGCTCCGTCAGCCAGGGTCTGACCGAACAGCGAGACGACTTGCGCCGGGCAACGCGCGGCGACGGCGGCCCCGTTCGAGGCGACGACCTGGTCGGCCTGCAGCTCGGTCTTGTTGGCCTTCAGGGCTAGCTCGCAGGCGTCGAGCTGGCGGGCCTTGCGGTCGGCGGCGGCGATCTCGGGCGTGCAGACCTTGTCGGCGTCGACCAGCTCGCCGCCCTTCGGGGCGTGCCCCTTCACCGCCGCGGCGCAGGCGCGGTGATCGCCCAGCTCGCGCTTGGCGTCGGTCAGGTCGGCGCGGGTGACGGCCAGCACCAGGGCCATGCCGCCGACAACGGCGACCGCGCCGGCCAGGGCGTAGGCGCGGATGCTCACGGCGCGACCAGGCGGCAGGCGGCCAGCAGCAGCAGTGCGGCGGCGGCGACCTCGACCTTATCGATGGGGCGGCGGGCCTCGGCGTCTTTGGCGACGTCGCGAGTGAGCGCGATGGCGATCACGACCAGCACGGCGAACAGCAGCCAGTCGAGCAGCAGGAAGAACAGGGTCACGTGGTCACCTGGGCGTTGAGGTCTTTGGAGCGGTAGTGGGCGAGGACGACCAGGCCGCCGAGAAAGGCCCCGAGGCCGGGCCAATCCATCGGCTCGCCTTCGAAGTTGAACAGGCGCGCCAGCGGCAGGATCGCACCGTTGATCGCCAGGACCGCGACGCAGACCCAGGCGGCGGTGGAACGCCACCCGCCCCGCCAGAACCGGCCCAGCGTCTTCCACTGGCCCTCGTCCAGGCGCGCGGCGACGGTCTCGGCCGCATCGACGAAGTCTTCGGCGAGGTCCTTCACGGCCACACCAGGCGGGCGCGGCCTAGATAGGCGCGGCGATCATCCAAGCCGACCAGGGCCGGGTTGATCAGGGCGGTCACGGCCCGCACGTCGTCGCGGTCGGCGGCGGCGTTGATCTTCTTCCACTTCCAGAAGCGGGCGGCGGCCTGCGCTGCGGTTGTCGGGTTTTCGAGGAGCTGGGGCGAGCCTTCGAGGTCCATGCCGGTGGCGCGGCCTACGGCGCGATAGTTGTCGCGGAAAGTGATGTGCAGGTAGCCGCCGCCCCGGAAATCGTGGCCATCGCCGGTCTCAGGCCCGCCGTTGCCGTATCGGTCGGCGTAGACGCAGTTGGCGATGGCTTCCGGGCCAGCGGCGATCAGCTGGCGAGCGTGAGCGAGGTCGCGAACCTTCTTGAACAGCTTGTCCAGCGTCGCCGGGTCGCGATAGCGCATGTTCTCGCGTAGCCGGGTGAACCCCTGCGTTTCGTGGGCGGCCTGGGCGATGAAATGCCGGACCCGCGCCGGGGTCGTCAGATCGCCCAGCGGGCGGGCCGCTTCGAGAGCGGCGGCGTGGGGCGCGGCGGCCTCGCGGCTCAGGCGCGGCTCGACGAACAGCAGCCGTTCGGCCGTGATCGCTACGCTGGCGGCGTCGGTTGTGGTCACTGATCCTGCCCCGAAAACCCAGCCTTGCGCCGGGCGACTTGAGGTGTGCAGGATGGCGGACAGCCCGGCGGCGGTAGCCCCGGACAATTGTCCGGATTACTCGGGCTCCTCAGAACCCCAATCGAGCAGCGGCGCCGCGTTATGGCTTCCCATCTGCTCGCGCACGCGCCGGGCGGTGCGCTCATGGACGTCGCAGATCCGCGCGGCCTTGGCCGCCGAGACGGTCGGGTCGCTCAGCAGCTTGGCGATGGCCGCCCGCCGGCCGCGGGTGCCGCGCAGATGGGCCATCGGGATCGTCACCTTCACCGGCCCGAAGGCCGCGACGATGGCCGCTGCAGCCTCGGCCCCGACCACCTGGGCCAGGGCGCTCTCCGGATGCGCCGACAGCTTCATTTCCTGGCCGCCATGACGCATGGCCAGCCGGGTCGCTGCGCGATCACCGGCGATGGCCGCGATCTCTCCCAGGATGCCGGGCAGCGGGATCATGCGCCCTCGCTCCGACCCGCGCGCGACAGGGCGATGCACGCCTGCAGCGACGCCAGGGTCGCCGCCCGCAGAGCCGCCTCGCGCTGGGCCTTGGTGCCCTTGGGGGCGTAGTGGGCGCGGCGCTCGGCCAGGGCGCGCGCCTCCTCGGCCGCGGCGACCGCCGCAGCTGCATCGGCCTCTTCACGCCACGCAAAGAGGTCCGCGCCGGCCATCAGTTGGCGGGCCTGTCGTTGATCGTCTGGCCTTGCTCGCGAGCCATGGCGTCCAGCTCGGCCTCGGTGCAGCGGTTGACGCCGGGCAGGTAGCCCAGGCCCAGCTTCTCGCGTTGGGCGTTCACCAGGCGGGCCTTCAGGGTCCAGACGTGGCGGGCCGGCCTGATGCCGTCCAGGTGCTGTTCCCATCCGGCCCGCTCGGCCATCGCCTTCAGCGCCTCGATCAGCCGATAGCCCATGCCCTCATCGGCCCATTGCAGGCGGTCGACCTTCAGCTGCCGTGCGGCGAAGGCTTCCAGGGCGCGCTCGGACGGATCGCGAACGACGCCGAGCTGGTGCAGCGAGATCCACAGTGCGCGGGCCTTGGCGGCGAACGGGCTCTGAGCGGGAGCGCGGCGAAATGCGGAACTCTTTTCCGATTTTCCGGTCGAGGGCTTCCAGCCGAGCCGGCGATACTCGGCCAGGATGGCGTCCAGCTGGGCCGGGCTGCAGTCGCCGGCTGAGCGCAGCCCGCCGGTGACGCGCGCGATCAGATCGCGGCGGACCTCGTCGTCCAGGCCCAGCTCCTTGGCGCCCAGGTGGACCTTGGCGAGCATCGGGTTCCTGCCGGCCGGGGCGAACTTGCGGGCGGCGCTCATCGGCCAATCCCTCCGGCTCGCTCAGTCGCCTGATGGGTCATGCGGCGGTTGAGAGCGCAGCACACGCGCCACGACCGTTCGCTGTTCCAGAGACGCCCGCCTTCGACCTTCAGCACCTCGCCGCGACGCTCAAATCGTTGGCGCAGCTTCGTTCGAAGCCGCTTCAGGTCGCGGTCGACCAGCCGCCAGTGATCCGGGCACATCCAATGCGCCCAAACCCCCTTCACGCTGCGGCGGCAGAATGGGACGGCGCAGGGGGTGCGCCCTGCCTTCGGAGCAAAGTCGTTCATTTCAATTGCCCCTCGATGGGCGTGGTCACCCGCGCGAACGCGAGCGGTTGCCAGTCCTTCGGCAGCAGCGCGCCGTCCCAGGTCGACTGCCAGGCGACCCAGCCGGGGCCGCCGGCTCGATGGGTGTTCACGTCGCGCGGGGTCGGGCCGTTGAAGCGGTGCAGGCGGGCGAGCAGCTGGGTCTTCTGGCGGCGCGAATGCACCTCGACGAACAGCAGGACCTCCTCGTCCAGCTGCAGCTCCTCCCACTCGGACGACCAGGCCAGGCCGGCGGCCTGGTCAGCGGGCGGCAGCAGGTCCAGCTCGGCCAGCACCGCGCCGACGTCGCGGCGCATCTGCTCGCCGCCGGCCTTGCCGCCATAGATCTCGGCGGCGGTCGCGCCCTCGGCGAACCGGGTCAGACGTTCCACGGCAGCGCTCATGCCGCCGGCCCTTCGCAGCGAATGTGAAACCGGACGGTGAGGGTTTCCTCGGCGATGGCCATGGTGCCATCGGCGTAGCGCCGGACGCGGGTCCGCAGGGCGTAGACCCGGCCGTCAGCATCGGTGAACTTGGCGTCGAGCGTCCAGCCGCGGGCCTGATCCGAGACGCGAACTCGACGCGGTCGGGTCCAGTCCGACGCCGCGAGCCGGAACACCTGGTCAAAGCTCTCGGGCTTGTAGGCCACCTCGCGATAGGTGGTCGCCGCCCGGCGCTTGGTGGGGCGCTTCGTCATCAGACCCGCGCCCCGTCGTTGCCGGCATGGATTGTGACGACGGTCCCGTCCTTGGCGACGATGGTCACGCGCAAGGCCGGACAGGTGACCGAGGCCACGCCCTTGGCGACCCACGCCTCGCGGCCCTCGCACAAGATCTCGGCGCGGATCGCCTCGATCAGATGCTCGCCGCCATGCACCAGCGAGATCCAGCGGACGATGGCGTGGTCGGAGACGGTCGGTTGGAAGCGGCGGGGAAACGCCATCACAGATGCTCCAGGACGGTGGGATTGATCGCTGCGAGCTGGGCGACGATACGGGCCAGCGAGCGGATTTCGCCGACGTCCTCGACAAGCCGGCGGCGCACCTGGCGCTGGGCGTGGAGGACGGTCGTGTGATGCTTGTTCAGGCGGGCGCCGACGAAGGGGAGCGAGAAGTCCGGCCGCAGTTCCAGCGCCAGATACATCGCCCGCTGACGGGGCCGGCAAACGTAGAAGCGGCGGCCAGATCCCTTCAGCTCAGCGACCGTCAGGCGCTCGGCCTGAGCCGTCGCCTTGAGGATCTGAGCGAAGGTGACCTGGCCGGCCATCAGGCGAACACCTCGGCGACGCAGGCCAAGGCGCGGGCGTGGACGACGGGACGCATCGCCCCGACCGCCGCCTCGATCACCGGCCATTCGTGGTCGGTGACGACGGTGTCGGCCTTGTCGGCCGCGTACCGGGTGCAGACGTCGGCCACCAGCTCGACCTCGAAGTCCGAGAGGACGTCCGAGGCCCGGCCGAGCAGGACGCCGGCCGACATCAGCAGGATGGATTGCTTGCTGGTCAGCATCACGCCGCCGCCAGGTCGATGGTGACCAGCCGCCAGCGATCGGTCGGCCGTTCGCGGCGATAGAAGCGCACGTACTCCTTGGAGCCGCGGATCTGGATGGCGTCGCGCACTGCATCCATGGCCCGGTTCCAGCGTTCGTCCTCGATCTCGTAGCGCAGCAGCGGGAACAGCTTGGCCGGCGAGACGTGGCCTTCCTTCTCGGTGTCGAACGCCCCTTGAACGATGGTCCGCAGGGCCGCGTGGCTGGCCGCCGACCACTCGGTCAGACACTCGTCGATCAGGGCCTTGGCGATCTGCAGCTGGGGTCCGAAGGCGATCTGATCGGCGACCGCCAGCTGCACCTTCGACAGGCCGTCGAAACTAGTCAGGGTCAGGTTGCCCTTCGCCCCGCCCTTGGTGGCGCCGTAGTGCTGTTCCAGCAGCGCCATGAAGTCGGCGATGTTCGCCAGGGTGTGCTCTTTGAACCGGCTGATCTGCGCGCTCAGTTCGTTGGCGAAGAACATGGTCTTCCGGGTGGTCTCGTCTTCCAGAAGCACCTCGGCCTTCATGGTCGCGACCGGGACCAGGCGGCCCTTGGCGTCGCGCATGTGGTCTTCGCCGTCGACCGGGATGACGGCGGCCTTCATGGCCTGGGCCAGGGCCGCTTCGCGCGACACGGCCTGGACCATGGCGGGGACGGGATGTTGGGGGGCGGTGTTCAATGCAGGTCTCCGAAGGATCGAGCCGCCAGCAGGCGCTGGCCGGGGGGAAGGTCTGAGAGGAAGGCTTCGCGGGCGGCCCGGCGCTGCCGCGCCTGGACCTCCTGCTGGCCGTGGCGATGGACGAAGGGCTGCGGCGGCTCCCGCAGCACCCGGCGGAAGGCAGCCAGCCGGCCGAGGGCGGCCAGGGGGCTCATGCGTGCTGATCCAGCAGGGCGAAGGCGCGCTCTGCCTGCCCTAGGACCGTGGTGAACTCGTCCTGGTTTTCATCGAGCCCGGCCAACCAGTCCGGGATTTCCATGCCGCGTTCGAGCACGAGGCGGGTGGCGAGCCCCACAACTAGACCCCGGAGGAAAGGCGCCGTGAGGATGAGCGCAAAGTTTTCCAGGTCTTTCGGCTCCAGAGCCGCGAAGGGATCGCCCAAGACGCAGACCGGTCGGCCGCGCTGGTCGATCACCGTCCCGTCGTCTTGTGGAAGCCAGGGGAAGTCATCGCCATCCAACCCGAGGGTTTGGACGATCTGGTGAAACCGGCTCATGCCCGTCCCCCTTCGATCACCTCGAACGGGCCGCCGGGGCGCGTTTGATGCGCGGTCAGCACGATGGCCGGTGCAGCCGGCTCCTCCATCAGGTCGACGGCAAGTTCCAGGCCGCGGCCCATCATGGAGAACAGGCGTTGGAACTCGTCTTCGGTCAGGCAGTTGGCCCGCTGCAGCGAAAGGATCTGGTGATAGGCGCTCTTGCCGTTCCGGATCGGGTTCAGGGACGTGCTCATGGGATGGTTCCTCAGCGATGACCGGCGAGCTGCGCGAACGCGGCTTTCAGGTGGTCGATGTTCAGGGGGGCATCGGAGCCGCGAGCCGCGAGGATCGCGTTCTCCATGGTCATCTCGATGTTGCGCAGGCCGCCGGCCTGGGCCGCGATCTGCTGGCAGAAGGCGATCTCGACCTTGGTGATGGCCTCGCCGTTGCCCTCGGCCCAGGCGCGCGCCAGGTCGGCCGCGTCGTCGGCGTTCGGCGTGGCGATGAATTGGCGGTGGGCGATGCGGCTGGACACCTGGGCGAAGTCGGCCTTGCCGCCGGTCGGGCCGACCGAGGTGTAGGCCAGCTCGTTGCCGAGGATGGCGACGCCGACCGGCGAACCGACGTGGCGGCTGCGGTCGTTGATCGAGCGCAGGGCCTCCAGCGCCTTGGGCGAGAGGTGCTGGCCCTCGTCCACGATGATCAGGCTTTTGGCGGTGGTGGCGCCGTCCGTGATCCGGCGGATCAGCTGCAGCGGCGTACCCTTGGCGTCGGTCACGCCCATGGCCCGCAGGATCTCCAGCAGCATGGTCGGCACGCCGGTGGTCGTGGTGTCCATCGGGCAGTACCAGGTCCGCGGCGTGTCGATGGCGTACTGGCGGGCCGTCGCGGTCTTGGAGACGCCGGGCATGCCGGTGAGCAGGACCATGCGGCCGACCTCGCGAGCGTAGGCCAGGGCCGTGGCGATGACCTCCGAACCGCGCAGGGGCATGAAGGCAGGCGGAACCGGCACCCGGCGGCGCAATTGGCGGGCCTCGCGGACCGACTTCAGCCAGCGGTGCAGCTTCTGAGCCGTCTCAGCCTTGCCGGTTTCGTTGGGATATTTGCCGTTCAGGTACTGGCTGAGCGTCGAGCCGGGGATCTCGGCGGCGCGGGCGACATCGGCCTGCGAGGCGCGCTCCAGGCGCATGGCTTCCTGCACGGCCTTGATCAGGTCCAGGTGCTCGGCCTCGTCGAACTCAAGCTTGCCGGGGTTCAGGTTCATGGATAGTCCTTTGCGCGTTTACGTTTGCTACTGGGCCCGTCCGGAGTTGCCGCTCCGGGCGGGCCTTCTCATTCGCCGCCCAGGGCTTGGCGGAAGCCGCGGCCCCAGGCGTCGAGATGATCGGTGGTCGAGATCGCCGCCTCGGCCTTGCGCGGGGCCTTGAAGGCCGGGCGCACGACGTTGGTGTCTGGCGTGGTGATGACGGGCTCGGGCGCGGCAGGGCCGGCCAGCTGGGCTGCGACTTCGCGGGCCGACAGCTTGCGGGCCGCCTTGGCCTGGGCCTTGACCGCGCGGGCGTAGTCGCGGAGCGCCTTGCGGTGTTCCCGGCCGTCGCTGAGGTTGTCGAAGCTGCCGGCGCCGACACGGCTGGCCTGGGCCAGGAACTGGCCGCGCTCGCTGTAGACGAAGGCGTCCTGGTCCATCCGCTCCGGGTCGAAGCGCACGATCACCTTCTGCCGCGGCAGGTCGCCGAGCTGGGGCGACCAGTAGCGGTGGCCTTCGACGCGGACCTCGCCGGTCTTGTGGTCCATGCCGACCGGCTTCGAGGCCAGCATGCAGAGGCGCAGCTGCGCCTCGGTGACCGTGCGGCGCTCGGCCTTGGCCATCCCGGCCGTGAACACCTGATCGAAGGACCGGCCGTTCATGCCCTGGCCGCGGCGGCCTTCCTGGGCGTTGTAGAAGGCCAGCTCGCGCTCGACGATGGCCGCGAACTCAGCATACGGGACCGCCCGCGAGCCATAGTTCTCGGGCTTCGAAACCGGGTTGTGGCCGGTGTAGGCCCCGACGAACTCCGGCCCCTTGGCGATGTCGTGCGCGAAATTGCGGAACGCCCGCTCGATAGGCTTGGCCTGACCCCAATATGGCGTGACGAAGATCGCCTTGACGCCCAGCGTGGTCAGCAGGCCGGCCGGTTCTTCCTCGGGCGTCTTGCCCCAGCGCAGGCGGCGCTGACCGCCCGCGATAGCCGCTGCGGAGTTCTCCCGGCCGTTGTCCATGAAGATGGTCTGGCAGAGGCCATAGGTGCGGAAGGTGTCGCCCAGCGCCAGACGGACCAGATGGTGGTTCAGCGACAGATCGTGCCGCACCGCCAGCATCTTGCCGCTGGCGATGTCCTGCACCGCCAACGAGATCGGCCGGGCGATGGTCCCGTCCGGCCACTCGACCATGACGTCCCACGTGTGGCCGTCGAGATTGAGGATCTGCATCGGCGCGATGCCCGAGCGGTCGCGGGTCAGGTGCGGGAACGCATGGTCCAGCGCCTCGCGGCCATAGCGGAACAGCGTCTGGACAGGCGGCGGGACCTCCTGGTCCATCCGGCGCTGCAGCGTCTTGGCCGAGGGCACGGCCCAGCCGTGCTCGGGCGCGATCCGCCCCAGGCGGCGGTAGCAGGCCGCGTGGCTGGGCTTCGACTGCTGCAGGTACGCGCCCTTGTAGAACTCCCAGGCGTCGTCGCTCAGGTCGGACTTGCTGGCCCGGCCGCCGTACTCGGGCGCCAGATAGGCCGCGCGGTCACTGACGGCGATGCCGGCCACCCGCGCGAACCAGCTGTGGACCGTGCTGCAGCTCAGGGCCGGCTCGCCGCCCAGCTGGGCCTCGCGCACCGACTGGCTGACGAGGTGGTTGACCGCCGCCGTCTTGCCCAGGCCCTGGCGGATAAGCGCCTCGACCTGGTCGAGGATGGCCAGGCGGCGCATGGCTTCGCCCCGGACGCTGTCCGGCAGCAGCTCCCAGCGCGCCCACGCGGTCTCGCGGTCGGCGACCTCGGCCGTGGCCGGGGCCGCAGCCGCGGCCAGCTTCAGCCGCGCCGCCTCGGGCAGCAGGCTGACGTGATACTCAACCCCGCCGCCGCGCCCCTGGCGCTTGCGGGCCAGCGGACCGTCCGGCCCCTCGCGGCCATCCCAGCCCTGGGCCTTCGCCGCCTTGAGCACGCCCTGCTTGGTCGATGGCAGGCCCGGAAGGGCCTTGGCCGCCAACTCGCCTGCAGAGAACCAATCCCCCCCGACGTCGATCATCGCTGCTTCCGAAACTCTGGAGTGCTGGGAGCTAGAGCCAGGGCGGCCTTGGACTGCGCCATTAGCTCGCGGGCCTGCTTGGCCTTGATCGCGGACTCGGCCAGCAGGGCTTCCTCGCCGTGCAGGATGATCGCCCCCTCGTCGCGGATCAGGTGGTCGAGCAGCCAGTGACAGCCGGTCGCCCGGACAAAGGCCATGAACCGCACCACGCTGATCGTGTGGGTCGAGCGTGAGGGGGCGGTGTAGGCGTAGAGCTGCGCCGTGGTGACCTTCTCGTCGCCCAGCAGCTCGCTCATCTTGGCCGCGATGACGTGGCCGGTGTCGCCGCAGGTCCGCAGCGCCATTCCCATGGCGGTGGCCAGATCGAGCTTCATCTCCGACGCCGAGCGCATCGGCGCGACCTTCCGCACTGGGAAGATCGAGCCGTCGCCGAAGAGGTCGCCGGTCTGATCGTCGCCCCGGACCCTAGCCATGGTCGGCCTCGGCGGGGCACTGGATCGCGTAGCCCTTCGGCAGCGAGCGGCCGGCCAGGTCGTGCAGGATCGCGGCGCGCGCGCTGGGCGAGGCCGCGCCCCACAGCTTGCTAAACGCCTTCACGGTCACATCGACCGGCGTTTCAACCGCCTTCATAGGCTGATTGCCGGCCGCGCGGGCCTGGCCCTCGGGCACGGTCTTGGCCTCGCCGCTGATCAGCAGCTCAGCGACCTTGGCCTGCTCGGCCTTGTCGCCCAGCGCCGCCAGCTGGCGCAGCAGGCCCTCGTTGCGGGCGATGGCGGTGCCCTGCAGGCGGTCGCGCACCTCGGGGGACAAGCCGCCCCAGGTCTGAACGGTACGATAGATGTGCTGACGCGACAGCTTGACGTCGCGCGCGGTCTCCTCGGCGAAGCCCATCATCGCCTTGACGTAGGCGCCGGGGATTTTTCTTAGCGTAAGAAAATTCTTCGGCGGGCGGCCGCGTTTGCGCGATGGCATGTCCGCATCGCGGACAACCTGGTCGGGGTGACGCTCTGCATAGATCTCAAGGCGCTCAGCGAGGAATCGCCCAAAATCCAAGGGCGCGAGGCCCGCGCGGATCAGGTTCTCGTCGACCTCCATCTGCCGCGCGTCGAGGTCCGACAGCACCGCGACCCGGCAACGAATGGTCGCGCGGCGCAGCTTGTGATGGGCGGCGAGGCGGTGGCCTCCCACGACCAGTCGATAGCGGGTCGAGCCCTCCTGGCGGGTGACAGCGCGGACCGTGATGGCGTGAACCAGCCCAGTCTCGGCGATGGAGACCGCCAGTTCGTCAACCGCGGCTTGGTCCAGGCCGCGCAAGCGGTCGGTGGCGTCGATTAGCGCGAGGGGGAGTTCGATTTCCGTGCTGCGCATGGGCAGCGTCGAGGCGGCGCTATCCATGTCTAAAACGCCTCGGCGTTTAGACGGTGCGTGCGCGTACGATTCCGATTAGTCTCATCACGAACGTGACGGGAGGGGAGGCGATTTCCGCTCGCGTCATATCGTTTTGGCCACAGCGTATGGAGCGGAACCCCGAGAAATTCGGAAATGACCTTGTCCGAGGTCGGCTGGGGGCGTCGAAGCGAAGCGCGGCAAGCGCTTTCGCTAAGATTGTTCATTAGGGCCAATGCCTTGAGCGTCGTGCCTTTTTTACGCACGGCGCTCTTTATGTCCTCGGCGTGCCACTTCCGCGCCATCGCTATATCGTTCTCCCCATCACTTTCGTGATGATGGATCGAAATAGGGATGGTCGTCAATAGTTCTCGCGATGGGAGAACACGATGGACGGTGCCCATGATCCGAATTTTGATCTTCACGGGTTTGCTCAGCGGGCACGTGAGGCAATGTTTCCAGAGAAGATCACCGCGTTTGCGCAACGGATCGGCCTCCCTCAGGCGACCGTCTCAAAGCTCATGTCTGGCGGCAGCGTCGCGGGCCCGCGGATAGACATCGTCGCGCGTGTCGCCTCCGGCCTTGGCGTGAGTATCGACTGGTTGGTCAGCGGGACCGGCGATGGCCCGCAGGGGGACGAAGTCGTCCGCATTCCGCGGTACGATGTCCAACTCGCCGCCGGGGCTGGCGCTTGGAACGAGGGACGACAAGCCGTTGAAGATATCCCGCTCACCGTTCGGTTCCTCGAACAGCAGTTCGGGCGGCGAAGCGCCAGCGGTCTGGCGTTCGTCACGGCGCGTGGCGATTCTATGGAGCCGACGATCACAGATCGCGGCCTGGTTCTGATCGATCAGAACGTCACCGAGCTGTTCGACGACGTGTTTGCCTTCGTCCTAGCCGGCGAGGCGCGGGTGAAGCGTTTTCGCGTCCTAACTGACGGCGTCACCCTGATGTCCGACAATGCCGATTACCCGTCCGAGACGATCAGCGGGGCCGAAATGAAGCGGCTGCAGATCATCGGCCAGGTGCTCGGCGTCATGCAGAGGATTTAGAATGTCAGTGCGTACAGCCTATCTATCCGTTGTGGTTGCCGCTGCGCTGTCGGTCGCTTCAAGCGCCGCCGCCGATGCAATTGACCTAGAGACCCGCCTCCGCGGGCAGCTGGAGGCTGTCCTCAAGGATGCCCACTCCGCCCAGCTGGAGATCTTGAGTGGTCCAACGCAGCGCAAGTACGTGTACATGGGCTTCGAGAGCGAGGGCCAGGTCGTCTGCACCCGAGTGAACGCTAAGAACAGCTACGGCGGTTATGTCGGCTGGCGACCGTATCTGTTCACGCTCAAGCCCAATGGGGCGATAGGCGTGATCTACGGCGGCGAACGTCACTCAGACGAATTGATCCAGCAGCTTTGCGGCGCATAGCGCAGCACTAAGCGAGTTTACGGTTCAGGCGGGCCTTCGAGCCCGCCTTTTTCGTGGCCGAATGGCCTTAAGTCGCGGAATTCTTACACCTTTTCCCGAACCGTAAACCGCAGCCCGAACCGTAAACCGTAGTTGACGGTTCGGCGGCTGCGTTTCCTGGCCGTATCGGCCGGTTGGGCCGCCTTCGCGCATGGCACCCAAACACCCCTTTCAAGGCCGTTTGAGGCCGTTCATCCCTTGTGGCGCAATGGTTTGAGCGAGGCGCCCTCGCAGGCCCCTCGAACTCGCCTCGAACGAGTCTCGAATGTCTAATGACCGGGGCGGCGTAGACAGTCTAAAACCGCCCAGGAGGCCGTTTGGCGGCTTTTCCGCGGGACAACGCCCAGCGCCCCGCCGCGGGCCTCAGAGGAGCCGGAATGCGTTGTGGCACAAGCGTTTCGTCCCACGCCGTCCCGGTCTATCCCGCCCTATCCCGGCACTCCGGAACCATGTGTCCCATCACACCGAGGCCGTCGAGCTCAGGCGTGCGGATGGGCCTTGGCATAGGCGCTGAGCAGCGAGGCCGCATCGACCTCGGTGTAGCGCTGGGTCGTCGACAGCGAGGCGTGGCCCAGCAGCTCCTGGATCGAGCGCAGGTCCGCCCCGGCCCCGAGCAGGTGGGTGGCGAACGAGTGGCGCAGGGCGTGCGGCGTGGCGCTGTCAGGCAGGCCGAGCCGCCCGCGCAGGCCCTGCACCGTCGCCTGCACGTGGCGCGGGCTCAAGGGGCCGCCGCGCTTGGCGCGGAACAGCGCATCGCCCGGCGCCAGTACGAACGGCAGGTCGGCGACATAGGCCGCAATCGCCGCCTGCACCGCCGGCAGCACCGGGACCATCCGGATCTTGCCGCCCTTGCCCAGGATGCGCAGCGTGTCGGGGACCGGCGCGTCCGAGCGTTTCAGCGACAGCGCCTCGGAGATCCGCAGGCCGCAGCCATAGAGCAGGGTCAGCACCGCCTGGTCGCGGCTGACCTCCCAGTCGTCGCGCTCAGGGTCGAAGGCCGGTTCGGCGATCAGGCCGGCGGCCTGATCCTCGCTGACCGGCCGCGGGGCCGAGGGGACGACGCGCGGGCCGCGCACCAGGGCGATGGCGGCGTTGGGGGTGTCCAGCCGGCGGTCGAGATACTTGTGGAAGGTGCGGATCACCGACAGCGATTGCGACAGCGAGCGCGCCGACAGCGGGTGGTCGCCCTGGCGCAGGTGCGCCAGCCAGGCGCGGATCTCGCTGGGGGCCAGGGTCCCCATATCGGCGAGGCTCAGCGCCTCGCCGCGATGACGCTCGAGAAAGCTGATGTAGCGGCCGCCGGCGAAGGCGTAGGCCTCGACCGTGCGCGGCGAGGCGCGGCGCTCCTTGGCCAGATGCTCCAGCCAGGAGGCGAGCGCCTGGCGGGCGCTGGTCACAGGACCGGCCACCGCTCCGCCGTGCGTTCGACGACCCGGGCCAGGAAGGCGACCAGCTCGGCGCCCATGTCCTCGGTGAAGCCGTGCTCGTCGGCCGAGCCGAAGGCCAGCAGGCCCTCGCGCGACGGCTCCCAGATCGCCATGCGGACCATGGCCATCGAGCGGACCTGCGGCGCGCGATCGCCGAACAGGCCGAGCGCGACGGGTTCGAAGCCCATCAGCGCCACGCGGTCGTGGCCGATGATCATGTCGATCTGGCCCTCGATCAGCATCCGCCAGCCGGCCGGGGTGCGCTCGGGCCCTTCCAGGGCGACCACGCCGCCGATCAGGCCGAAGCGCAGCTGCGCCAGCTCGTCGACCCGGCGGGCCAGGTCGGCGTGGTTGCGCGATTCCAGCATGTCGACGACCGCGCCGTGGGTCTGGGCCTGGGCGGCGAAGTTGGCGCGGGCGGTGGCTTCCAGGTGCTTGCGGGCGCTGCTTTCGCGCTTGTGGGCTTCGTGCACGCGGGCCAGGGCCGCGGGGCCGAAGTCGATCACATTGGCCGCGTCGGCGCGCAGGCCGAGCTCGGCCAGCAGCGCCGCGTCGCCGCGCAGGAAGTCCGGATTGTCCGACAGGAAGGCGCGGACCTCACGGGGCTCGAGACTGTGTTCCTTCGCCTTCGCCCCGCTCATATGCCCGCCCCCAGCGTTCTACAGGATGGACTGGCCCGTCTTGGCCCAGTCGCTGAGGAACTGTTCAAGACCCTTTTCGGTTAACGGGTGCTTGAAGAGGTCGGCGAAGGTCGTGGGCGGAATGGTCGCGCAGTCGGCGCCGGCCAGGGCCGCAGCGGTGACGTGGGCGGGGGTGCGGATCGAGGCGGCCAGGATCTCGGTGTCGAAGCCGTAGTTGTCGTAGATCGCGCGGATCTCTTCGATCAGGGTCATGCCTTCGGCGCCGTAGTCGTCCAGGCGGCCGATGAACGGCGAGATGTAGCTGGCCCCGGCCTTGGCGGCGAGCAGCGCCTGGGCGGCGGTGAAGCACAGGGTGACGTTGGTCTGGATGCCCTGCACCGCGAACTCGGCGGTGGCGATCAGGCCGTTGCGGGTCAGCGGCAGCTTGACCACCACGTTCGGGGCGATCGCGGCGAGCTTGGCGCCTTCGGCCAGCATGCCCTCGACCTCGGTGGCGGCGACTTCGGCGCTGACCGGGCCCTCGACGAGCTCGCAAATCTCGGCGATCACCTCCAGCATGGGACGGCCGGACTTGGCGATCAGGGTCGGGTTGGTGGTCACCCCGTCCACCAGGCCGGTGGCGGTGAGCTCCTTGAGCAGGCCGATGTCGGTGGTGTCGAGGAAGAGCTGCATGGGGTGACCTTCTGGCGCAAGATTTCGGCCGCTGTTTAGCGTTTGCGCCGCCTCACGGCCAGCCTATGTGGAAGGGCCATGAGCCGCATCGCCTCCGTCCTGCTTCCCATGCCCTTGCCCGAGGCGTTCGACTACGCCGAGCCGGAAGGGATGGAGCTCGTCGTCGGCGACCAGGTGGCCGCCCCGCTCGGCCCGCGTCTGCTGCGTGGCGTGGTCGTCGCCCTGCGCGAGGGGGCGGGCGGCAACCGGCCGCTGAAGGTCCTCGACAGCAAGCTGGATTCTCCGCCGCTGCCGCCCGGGGCCATCGAGTTCGTGCAGTGGGCGGCGCGCTATTCGGTCGACGCGCCGGGCCAGCCGCTGGCCATCGCCATCCGCGGCGCCCGCGCCCCCAAGGCCAAGCCGCAGAAGCTGCTGGAGGCCACCGGCGTGCCGCCCGCCCGCGCGACGCCGGCCCGCCAGAAGGTGCTGGAGGCCGCCGCCGGCGGCCCGCTGGCCCCCGCCGATCTCGCCCGCGCCGCCGGGGTTTCGGCCGGCGTCGTCAAGGGGCTGGTCGAGGAGGGGGCTCTGGCCCTGCGCCTCGTCGAGGAGCCGGCGGCCTTTCCCGAGCCCGACCTCGCCCGCGCCGGCCATGCGCTGAACGCCAGCCAGGCCGCGGCCGCGCAGGCGCTGAAGGCCATGGTCGCCGAGGGCGGCTTCAACGTCGCCCTGCTCGACGGGGTCACCGGTTCGGGCAAGACCGAGGTCTATCTGGAGGCGGTCGCCGCCGCCCTGGCCAAGGACCCGGCCGCCCAGGTCCTGGTCATGCTGCCCGAGATCGCCCTGACCCAGGCGGTGATCGCCCGGTTCGTGGAACGCTTCGGGGTCGAACCGGCCGAGTGGCACTCCGACGTCGCCCCGCCGATGCGCCGCCGCACCTGGGACGCGGTCGCCACCGGCGCCGCCCGGATCGTCATCGGCGCCCGCTCGGCCCTGTTCCTGCCGTTCACGCAGCTGTCGCTGATCGTCGTCGATGAGGAGCACGACGGCTCCTACAAGCAGGACGAGGGCTTCATCTACCAGGCCCGCGACCTCTCGGTGATGCGCGGCAAGATCGAGGGCGCCGGCGTGATCCTGGCCTCGGCCACCCCGTCGCTGGAGACCCTGCGCAATGCCGAGACCGGCCGCTACCGCTGGCTCAAGCTGACCAGCCGCCACGGGACCGCGCGGCTGCCCGACATCACCTTGATCGACCTGAAGGCGACCCCGCCGCCGTCCGGGCGCTGGCTCTCGCCGCCCTTGGTCGACGCGATGGGCGAAACCTTGGCCGCCGGCGAGCAGACCTTGCTGTTTCTCAATCGTCGCGGCTATGCCCCGCTGGTGCTGTGCAAGGCCTGCGGCGAGAAGCTGACCTCGCCCGACACCGACTCATGGCTGGTCGAGCACCGCTACAGCGGCCGCCTGGTCTGCCACCTGACCGGCTTTTCCATGCCCAAGCCCGACAAGTGCCCGCACTGCGGGGCCAAGGACAGCCTGACCTCGATCGGTCCCGGCGTGGAGCGGGTGGAGGAGGAGGCCCGCCACCTGTTCCCGGACGCCCGCGTGGCGGTGTTCTCGTCCGACACCGTCTGGGACGCCAAGGAGGCGCGCCGCCTGGTCGACGCCATGGCCGACGGCGAGATCGACATCCTGGTCGCCACCCAGGCCGCCGCCAAGGGCCACAACTTCCCGAAGCTGACCCTGGTCGGCGTGGTCGACGCCGACCTCGGCCTGCGCGGCGGCGACCTGCGCGCGGCCGAGCGGACCTACCAGCTGCTGGCCCAGGCCACCGGCCGGGCTGGGCGCCGCGACCGCCCGGGCCGCGCGCTGCTGCAGACCTACGCCCCCGAGCATTCGGTGATGCAGGCGCTGAAGGCCCAGGACCGCGACGCCTTCGTCGAGGCCGAGATGGCCGAGCGCGAGATCATGAAATTGCCGCCGTTCGGGCGGCTGGGGGCGATCGTGGTGTCGGGCCCCGATGCGGCGGCGCTGGAGGCCTTCGCCCGCGAGATGGCCAAGGTCGCGCCCAACGCCGAGGGGGTCGAGGTCTACGGTCCGGCCGACGCGCCGCTCGCCCTCGTGCGCGGCCGTCGGCGCAAGCGCTTCCTGGTCCGCGCCGACCGCAATGTCGACCTCTCGGCCTATCTCGCCACCTGGCGCGCCCGCGTGCGGCCGCCCGGCGCGATCCGGGTGGCCATCGACGTCGATCCGTACAGTTTTCTGTAGAGCGAGGCGGCGCCAAGGCGCCGCCGCTGCGTGTCATCCCGGTTTCGGCGCAGCCGAAGACCGGGATCCATGAACACCTGATGGTTCAGATGCGACGCGGCGGCCGTGGATCCCGGACAGCCGCTGTGCGGCTTCCGGGATGACACTTTGGGTCGTGGCGGTCAGTGCTTGGTCGCGTCCTGGCCCAAGGCTTCGCGTTTCTTGGCGGCGTTGCGGCTCAACATGTTCAGCCCCTCGACCCCGGCCGAGAACGCCATCGCCGCGTAGATGTAGCCCTTCGGCACGTGCACCCCGAAGCCGTCGGCGATCAGCACGGTGCCGATCATCAGCAGGAAGCCCAGGGCCAGCATCACCACGGTCGGGTTGTTGTTGATGAAGTTGGCCAGCGGGTCGGCGGCCACCAGCATCACCGTCACGGCCACGATCACCGCGATCACCATGACCGGCAGGTGTTCGGTCATGCCCACGGCGGTCAGGATCGAGTCGATCGAGAACACCAGGTCCAGCATGATGATCTGGAAGATGGCGGCGCCGAAGTTCTTGGCGACCGCCTTCTTGGAGTCGAACACGTCGTCGTTCGGGGTCGGATCGACCGTGTGGTGGATCTCGGTGGTCGCCTTCCAGACCAGGAACAGGCCGCCGGCGATCAGGATCAGGTCGCGCCACGAGAAGGCCAGCTCCCAGGCCGGCTTGCCGTGTTCGTCCAGCGCCCCGTGCCAGGGCAGCTCGAACACCGGCGCGGTCAGGCCGACGATGAAGGCCAGGGTCGACAGCAGCACCAGGCGCATGATCAGCGCCAGGCCGATGCCGATCCGGCGGGCCTTGGTGCGGTGTTCGGGGGGCAGTTTGTTCGAGAGAATTGAGATGAAGATGAGGTTGTCGATGCCAAGGACCACCTCCATGACGATGAGCGTGATCAAAGCCGCCCACACGGCCGGATCAGCAGCTAGGGTCATAAGGGTGTCCATCGGGGTCCTTCCTGTTATGTGGAAATTCTATCGAGCCAACCGCGTCAGATAAGGTGGAGTTTCATCGCCGCAAGCGGGTCATGGTCTCAACAAAACTCGATTTTAGCCGCATTAGCGCCTCGGGCCCCTCGCCGTGGCCGGCCCAGACCACGCCGTAGTTCAGCGCCCCGTTGATCATCACCGCCAGGGTTTCTGGGTCGCCGCCCAGGCTGCCCTCGTCGATCGCAGCCTGCACGCCCGCAATCAGCAGTCCGAAGCCGTGCCGGCGATCCATCTCGTTCCAGGCCTCCCAACCCAGCACGCTGGGGGCGTCGAGGATCAGGATCCGGCGCACCTGCGGGGCGGCCATGAAGTCGAGAAAGGCGAGGCAGCCGGCCGTCAGCCCGTCGAAGGCCGAGCCTTGCGCGTCCGCGTCGGTCTCGATCGCCCGCTCGGCCTCCTCGTGCAGTTGCTCGCAGACCGCGGCGAACAGCGCCTGCTTGTCGGCGAAGTGATGATAGAGCGCGCCCCGCGTCACGCCGGCCGCCGCCAGGATCGCCTCCGTCCCGGTCGCCGCATAACCCTCGGCGGCGAACAGCCTGCGCGCCGCCGCCACCAGCCGCGTCCGCGTCGCCGCCGCCCGCTCGGCCTTCACGCCCATCGCCGATTTCCCATTTGACATACAGACAGTCTGTATCTTAACTCGCCTCCGAGGCTGATCAAGGGACAGAGGCTGATTAAGGGACAGGCCCATGAAATTCGTCGACCGCTATCCGATCATCGTCACGCCCAGGCTCGCGGACTGCCGCGACTTCTGGACCGCCCACCTGGGGTTCGACGTCGTCTTCGAGGCCGACTGGTTCATCCTGCTGGCCGCCGAGGGTGCGACTCTGGCCTTCATGCACCCGAACCATCCCTCGAGCCCGCCGGGACCGGAGGCGTTCTCAGGCAAGGGAATGTGCTTCGAGCTGCAGGTCGAGGACGCCACCCTGGCCTACGAGGAATTCCGCGGCCGCGGCCTGCGGGTCGACTACGCCCTGGCCCAGGAGCCGTTCGGCCAGCTGCGCTTCGGCTTCTTCGATCCGTCCGGCCTCTGGGTCGACGTGGTCGAGCAGGTCGAGCCGGCCGAAGGCTTCTGGGACCGCTACATGACTGCGGCGGCCTGAGCGCTGGGCGTCATTGCGGCTTCGGCGCGTCCGGGTGCGGCTGCGGAATCACCCTGAGGCGCCTCCAAGCCCGATCTGCGGCCTCCAGGGTGCTCGTTTCGACGGCGATCGCCGCACCTGATGCCGTAATTGTGACCGCGCCGGCGGATCGATCTTCTTCTTGGCCCAGGCGACGCCAGCGGTCTCTGAAACATTTGGTAACGCACAGCTCGTTTATACGCGCGAGACAAGCTGCGCCGTCTACATGGTCTGGCTTCCGCGTCCGATAGTATTCGTGAGTTTGGTTTCGAAACTATTTGAGCTCAATGACCGGCCCCCGGGCCTGGGGCTGTGGTTAGTTTGCCGATGCGGTGTCATTTCACTGGCCAGGGCGTCAAATCATCTTGGTGAACGCCTGGTCCCGGCGCGCATGAAGCTGTCGGCGGATGCGCTGCAGCCCCGGCGACCTTCTACCGCAGGCGCGTAAAGACTCTTTTCATCGAGGCGTGAGATGGTTACCCCTTACGCTGTTCGCGTGGGGGAGTACCCGTAGCATGCTTAAACGACCGAGGGCCGTGATCGGCTCCCTGGCCGCCGCGGCGGTTATGTTCTTTGCTCCGATCTCGGGTGCGATGGCCGATACCTATTGGCAGTGCGTCCCGTTCGCGCGGCTGATTTCCGGCGTCCAGATCTACGGCGATGCGTGGACCTGGTGGCGCCAGGCGGTCGGCAAGTACGAAACCGGCTTCAGCCCCAAGGCGGGCGCCGTCCTCTGCTTCAAGCCCACCGGCAAGATGCGTCTCGGCCACGTGGCCGTCGTCAGCCAGGTGCTGACCGACCGCGTCATTCAGATCACCCACGCCAACTGGTCGCGCATCGGCGGGACCCGCGGCCAGATCGAGAAGGACGTCACCGTCATCGACGTCTCGCCGGCCGGCGACTGGTCGCAGGTCAAGGTCTGGTACGATCCGGTGCGTGACCTGGGCTCGTCGACCTATCCGACCCACGGCTTCATCTACCAGGACGCCAACGCGCTCCGCATGGCGAGCAACAAGCTCAACGGCGCGCAGAACACCGCTCTCGCCGTGGCCCAGGGCGCGGCCAACCAGGTCGCCTCGGTCGTCCGTCCGGGCGCCGGCCCGCTGCAGATGCTGAGCCAAGCCGCCGACTCCACCGACCGGATCGCCGCCCTCATCCAGGCCGCGACCCAGATGAACCCGCCGGCCGAGTCGAACTGATCGGCCGGGCGTTGACGCCCACCCCTCGACGTTCCAGATGGGGCTCCATCCCTCGCGGAGAGCCTCATGCTGAACCTGCTTCGCCGCACCGGTCGGGGGCTTGCGCCTGAAGTCGTCGCCGATGGCTGGCGGCCCGGCGAAGACATCATCTGGATCGATATGGTCTCGCCGACGCCCGAGGAGGAGCGCGCCGTCGAGCAGGCCTATGGGATCGACCTGCCGACCCGCGAGGAGATCGCCCACGTCGAGCCGTCCTCGCGCCTCTATCAGGAAGATGGCGCGACCTTCCTGACCGCGACCCTGCTGGCCCGCGCCGACGAGCCGCATCCGGTCGCCACGCCGGTGACCTTCGTGCTGCTGGCCGACGTGCTGATCACCGTCCGTTACGAGCCGCTGAAGGCGTTCTCGATCTTCGCCCAACGCTGCGCCAAGCTCCCGCTTGGCGACGGCGGCGAGGCGGCGCTGGAACTGCTCGACGCCATCGTCGAGCGCTGCGCCGAAGTGCTCGAACAGCAGTCGGCCCTGGTTCATGAAACCTCGGTGGCGATCTTCAACCGTCCGCCCAGCACCGCCTTCGGGCCGCTGCTCACCGATCTGGCGCGCGCCCAGTCGATCACCTCGATGGCCCGCAAGAGCCTGGTCTCGCTCAGCCGCCTGGCCAGCTTCGCGGCCCTGGCGCCCGAGTTCCAGAAACAGGAGAGCCGGCGCAGCCACCTGATCTCGATCCAGCATGACGTCCAGGCCCTGACCGAGCATTCCAGCTTCACGTCCGGCCACATCTCCTTCCTGCTCGACGCGGCTCTCGGCCTGATCAATATCGAGCAGAACAGCATCATCAAGTTCTTCTCTGTTGTCGCAGTCGTCTTCCTGCCGCCGACGCTGGTCGCGTCTATATATGGGATGAACTTCGACGTGATGCCGGAATTGCACTGGATGTTTGGGTATCCATTGGCTCTTCTGCTTATGGTTATCACGGGAGTTACCCCGTTCATCTGGTTCAAGAAGAAGGGTTGGCTGTAGATCGCAGACCGGCGTTAGAAGTCGCCCTGATGACGTCACAATTGTGCAACCGTTCCTTAAGCGCGATGTCTGATCCTGAGAGCCTCGTTCCTCTCTCCGGTTCGCATGTCCGCAGTCGCCAACCTTCATCGGCCGCTGGATCCCCAGGCGCTTAGGCGCACCCTGGAGGCCCATCGCCGCTACCTCGCCCATCGCACCGGCGGGCGTCGGGCGAACCTGGCCTATGCCGACCTGTCGGGCCTGAAGCTCGAGGGCTTCGATCTCAGCGACGCCGACCTCACCGGCGCACGGCTGTCCGGCGCGATGCTGGCCGGGGTGAAGCTGGATCGCGCGATCCTGTTCGGCGCCGACCTGCGCGACGCCGACCTGCGCAAGGCGAGCCTCTCCAAGGCCGACCTGCGCGGCGCCTCGCTGCGCGGGGCCAACCTAACGGGCGCCAACCTCGCCGGCTGCGACCTGCGCGAAGGCCGCATCGCCCTGCAGGACCGCACCGAGGGCTTCCGTTATCTCGATCACGCCGGCGGGCCGGGAGAGCTGAACTTCGCGGTGCTGACCGGCGCGGACCTGACCGGCGCCCAGATGACCGGGGCCTCGGCCCTGGCCACCGATTTCACCGACGCCAACTTGACCGACGCTCAACTGGGCGGGGCGCGCCTGATCAAGGCCAAGCTCGATGGAGCCAACCTGACCGGGGCCCAGGTGGCCGGCGCCGACCTCTCCGGCGCCTCGCTGCGGCGCGCCATTCTCATCCGCGTGGATTTCAGTTTCGCGACCGTCGAGGGCGCCGATCTCTCCGACGTGCTGCGCGCGCCGCCGGCGGTGGTCTATGTCGACGAGCGCCCGCTCGGCCAGGTGCTGGCCGCCCACGAGGCCTTCTGCGACAGCGGCGGGCGGGCCGGCGCGGCCGCCCGACTGGCCGAGATCGACTTCCGCCCGGTGGTCACGCTCAAGCGCCGCAAGCTCAGCGGCCTGATCGCGCCGGGCTCGGTGCTGTTCGGGATGAACCTCGAGGGCGTCGAGCTGCAGGGCGCGGACCTGTCGCGCTGCGACCTGCGCGGGGCCAACCTGCGAATGGCCGATCTGCGCGGCGCGCGCCTGATCGACGCCCAACTGACCCGCGCCGACCTGCGCGGGGCGATGCTCGGTCCACTGGAGATCGGCCAGGGCCGGTTCGTCCGCGCCGACCTCTCGCGCGCCAATCTCCGCCAGGCCGACCTGCGCCGCGCCTTCGCCCTGCGCGCCCGCTTCCTGGAAGCCGACCTATCCGACGCCAAGCTCGACGGCTGCATTCTCACCGACGCCGAGCTGGACGGCTGAAGCGCTCTCTTTCCTCCCCCATCGTGATGAGGGAGGAAAAGCGCCGCTACATCCCGTGCTTCAGCGGCTGCAGCCCCTGCCACACCGGCTCGCGCTTCTCGGACTTGGCCTTGAACGCCTCGCCCATGTGCGGGCCCGAGAACATGCCGGTCTGCCAGACGGCGATGTAGTCCAGGCCGTCCTGGATGGTGTGGTCGCGGGCGTAGTTGATCATCACCTTCGATCCGGTCACCGCCAGCGGAGCCTTGCTGGCGATCTCGTGGGCGGTGGCCAGGGCGTGGGCGACGCAGTCCTCGTGGGTGGGCAGCACCTCGTTGACCCAGCCGATCTCCTTGGCCTTGGCGGCCGGCATGCGGCGGCCGGTGTAGGCCATCTCGCGCACCCAGCCCTCGGGGATCAGCTTGCACAGCCGCGGGAAGGTCCCGACGTCGGCGGTCATGCCGATGTTGATCTCCTGGATGCAGAAGAAGGCGTCGGCGCTGGCGTAGCGGATGTCGCAGGCGCTGGTCATGTCGACCGCCCCGCCGATGCAGCCGCCCTGGATGGCGGCGATCACGGGGATGCGCGCGGCGTCCAGGCAGCCGAAGCAGTCCTGCAGCCACAGGATATGATGACGCTGCTGCTCGGCGTTGATGTGCCGGTCCTGGTTCTGGTTGGCCGAGGACGAGCCGCCGCCGCCGAACACCGCCAGGTCCATGCCGGCGCTGAAATGCTTGCCGGTCGAGGAGATCACGATCGCGCGGGCGCGGGCGTTGTGGTCGATGTCCTTCACGATGACCGGCAGCTCGTTCCAGAACTCGCGGATCATCGAGTTCATCGCCTCGGGGCGCTTGAGCTGGATGTGGGCGACGTGGCCGTCGAGGCTGACGTCGAAACAGGTCCACTCGGTCGAAAAGGCGTCGGTCATCGGCTGCTCCCTGGCGTTTGTCGCGCCATCATACCGCGCGCGACGCCGGGGAAAGGGAGTCTTTCCCTTCGCCACACGGGGGAGCGAGAAGTCAGCCGTAGCGCATCTTGCCGAGCGCGCCGGCGACGTCGGTCAGCAGCTGCGAGGGCTTCAGGCCGCCCTTCCACTTCTCGAAGGCCATGACATTCTCGATGCGGGCGTCGACGAAGGCGGCCGCCGCGTCGCGGCCGGACGACAGGCGGATGGCGAGCGCGCTGGCCAGGATGCCCGAGAGGATCGCGCGCTTGGAATAGTGGTTCTCGTCGGTGGCCGTGTCGCCCGCCCAGCGCCACAGCTGGTCGGCGCTGTCCCACAAGAGCCGCAGCGCCAGCGGCAGGTGTATCGGCAGGGCGAGGAAACCTGCCCACCGCCGGACGGCGGCCTCGTCCTGGGCGGCGATGTCGATCCGGGTCATGGCCGCGGTGCGAATGCGCTCGCGGATCTTCAGGCCCTCAGGGGCGGGAAGGGCGGCCAGGGTCAGGGCGTCGTGTCGCTTGGCCAGCAAGGCGGCGAGGTCGCGAGGACCGTGCGGCAGCAACAGCTCGACGTCGGCGCCGGACAGTCCGGCGGCCGCGCCGGCGGCCTTCACCGTCGGCCAGGTCCAGCCGCGATCGGCGGCAATCTGCAAGGCGGCGTCGAGAACCTGCCGTTCGGCGTCCTGCGCCCAATCGTCTACATTGGCCATGGGACCCATATTAGCGGGCGATTTTCCGCCTGTCCGCCGTGGACATCGCGCTCGGGTTCTGATATCTCGCCGCGCTCAACCCGGAGGGCCTTCGCTCGACGGGTCGCAAGGCTTTTATCCGTTCGCCGCCGCCTGATGTCAGGAAGGCCGAGCGGGAACGGGTGATAGGAGAGAGACCTCTGGTTCAGATTTTCGTCCGCGACAACAACGTCGATCAGGCCCTCAAGGCGCTGAAGAAGAAGATGCAGCGCGAGGGCTCGTTCCGCGAAATGAAGCGGCACGTGCACTATGAAAAGCCGAGCGAAAAGCGCGCTCGCCAGAAGGCCGAAGCCGTGCGCCGCGCGCGCAAGCTGGCCCGCAAGCGCGCTCAACGCGAAGGCCTGATCGCCGCGCCGAAGAAGCCGAGCCGGTAAGAAATTAAGGCTTTATGCCTAGTTGTGGGGGGCCGCGTGGGAGACTGCGCGGCCCTTTGCATGTCTGGAATCGGGCTTGGTCAAGCTCGTTCAGCGAACCGCGATATTCGGTCGCGCGGCACGAGGCTTGCTAGTGCCCATGGCCACTCCCACCTACAGTGGGCTTTGAGAGACACTTTTCACGAAGGCGCGTCATGAACCTGCGTAATCTCGCCATCTGGGGCGTCATCGTCGTCGTCCTGATCGGCCTCTACAGCATGATGACCGGCGGCAGTCAGGCGGCCGGGGCTTCGGGCCAGATCTCCTACTCGCAGCTGCTGAGCAAGGTGAACGCCGGCGAGGTCAAGTCCGCGACGTTCCGCGGCACGGCCATCGAGATCAAGGACGCGGGCGGCAAGTCGTACACCGCGCTGACCCCGAACAATCAGGACGACCTGATCAAGCGGCTGGAGTCCGGCGGCGCCGACATCAATGTGAAGTCGGCCGGCGGCGGACTGCTGGGCCTGTTCCTGAACAGCCTGCCGATCCTGCTGCTGATCGGCGTCTGGATCTTCTTCATGCGTCAGATGCAGGGCGGCGCCCGCGGCGCCATGGGCTTCGGCAAGTCCAAGGCCAAGATGCTGACCGAGAACAAGAACCGCGTGACCTTCGACGACGTCGCCGGCGTGGACGAGGCCAAGGAAGAGCTGACCGAGATCGTCGACTTCCTGAAGGACCCGCAGAAGTTCCAGCGCCTGGGCGGCAAGATCCCGAAGGGCGCCCTGATGGTCGGCCCTCCCGGCACCGGTAAGACCCTGCTGGGCCGCGCCGTCGCGGGCGAGGCCGGCGTGCCGTTCTTCTACATCTCCGGTTCCGACTTCGTCGAAATGTTCGTCGGCGTCGGCGCCAGCCGCGTGCGCGACATGTTCGAGCAGGCCAAGAAGAACAGCCCCTGCATCATCTTCATCGACGAAATCGACGCCGTCGGCCGTCACCGCGGCGCCGGCCTGGGCGGCGGCAACGACGAGCGTGAGCAGACCCTCAACCAGCTGCTGGTCGAGATGGACGGCTTCGACCCGTCGGAAGCGATCATCGTCATCGCCTCGACCAACCGCCCGGACGTCCTGGACCCGGCCCTGCTGCGTCCCGGCCGCTTCGACCGTCAGGTCGTGGTGCCGAACCCGGACATCGGCGGTCGCGAGCGTATCCTGCGCGTCCACATGAAGAACGTGCCCCTGGCCGCCGACGTCGAGGTCAAGACCATCGCCCGCGGCACCCCGGGATTCTCCGGCGCGGACCTGGCCAACCTGGTCAACGAAGCGGCGCTGATGGCCGCGCGCAAGAACCGCCGCATGGTCACCCAGCGCGACTTCGAGGACGCCAAGGACAAGGTCATGATGGGCGCCGAGCGCAAGTCCATGGCCATGACCGAGGACGAAAAGCGCCTGACCGCTTACCACGAGGGCGGCCACGCCCTGATCGCCCTGAACGTCCCGGCCACCGACCCGGTGCACAAGGCCACGATCATCCCGCGCGGCCGCGCCCTGGGCATGGTCATGCAACTGCCCGAGCGTGACCAGCTGTCGATGTCCTACGAGCAGATGACCTCGCGCCTGGCGATCCTGATGGGCGGCCGGATGGCCGAGGAGCTGATCTTCGGCAAGGACAAGATCACCTCGGGCGCCTCGTCCGACATCGATCAGGCGACCAAGCTGGCCCGCGCCATGGTCACCAAGTGGGGCTTCTCCGACAAGCTCGGCGTGGTGTCCTACGGCGAGAACCAGGACGAGGTGTTCCTCGGCCACTCGGTCTCGCGCACCCAGTCTGTTTCGGAAGAGACGGCCAACCTGATCGACGCCGAAGTGAAGCGCCTGGTCCAGGGCGGCTTCGACGAGGCACGCCGGATCCTGACCGAGAAGATGGACGACCTGCACACCCTGGCCAAGGCCCTGCTCGAGTACGAGACCCTGAGCGGCGACGAGATCATCAACGCGCTGAAGGGCGTCCCGCCCGTCCGCGACGACGCCGACTCCAAGCGGCCCACGGGGCCGTCGGTGGCGGTGCCGATCTCGCCCCGGCCCGAACCGGCCTAGGGCCAGCCCAGACCTAGCGACCTTGACGCCCTCCCGGCCCCGCGCCAGGAGGGCGTCTTGCTGTTTGCGCCGTGAGGAGGCCCGCCCATGTCCGGTTCGGTGAAGGTCATGGGGATCGTCAACGTCACCCCCGACAGCTTCTCGGACGGCGGGCGGTTCCTCGATCCGCAGGCGGCGCTGGCCCATGCGCGGCGGCTGATCGCCGAGGGCGCCGACATCCTCGACATCGGGGCGGAATCCACCCGGCCCGGCTCCGAACCGGTGTCCGCCGAGGACGAGATCGCCCGCGCCGTGCCGCTGATCGCGGCGATCCGGGCCGAGAGCCCGGTCGCCATCTCGATCGACACGATGAAGCCGCTGGTCGCCCGCGCCGCGGTGGCTGCGGGCGCGAACATCTGGAACGACGTGGCCGCCCTGCGCTACGCCCCGGACGGACCGCAGGCCGCCGCCGAGCTCGGCTGCGACCTGGTGCTGATGCACATGCGCGGCGAGCCGCGGACCATGCAGGCCGACCCGCAGTACGACGACGTCGTGGCCGAGGTCTGCGACTTCCTGGCCGAAAGGGCGGAGGCGGCCCTGGCGGCCGGCGTAGCGCGCGAGAAGATCTGGCTCGACCCCGGCGTCGGCTTCGGCAAGCGGCCGGAGCACAACCTGGCGCTCATCGCCCGGCTCGACAAGGTCGCGGCCCTCGGCTTCCCGGTGCTGCTGGGCGTCAGCCGCAAGCGGTTCATCGCCGCCCTCGATCCGGTCGGCGGCGCGGCGTTGGACGGGCGTCTGGCCGGATCGCTGGCCGCGGCCCTCGCCGGCGTTCAGTGCGGGGCCGCGGTCCTGCGCGTGCACGACGTCGCCGAGACGGTCCAGGCCCTGAAGGTCTGGGAGGCGGTCGCCGCCGCCCGTTAGCCGCGGCCGACGAACGGCATCTTGGTCGCCATCACGGTCATGAACTGGACATTGGCGTCCAACGGCAGGCCGGCCATGAACACCACGGCGTCGGCGACCGCCTTTACGTCCATCAGCGGCTCGGGCGCGAACGAGCCGTCGGCCTGCGGCACGCCCTTGGCCATGGCCAGCGTCATCTCGGTGGCCGCGTTGCCGATGTCGATCTGGCCGCAGGCGATGTCATAGGCCCGGCCCTCGAGCGAGGTTGAGCGGGTCAGGCCAGTGACCGCGTGCTTGGTGGCGGTGTAGGCGACCGAGTAGGGCCGCGGCGCGTGCGCCGAGATCGAGCCGTTGTTGATGATCCGCCCGCCGCGCGGGTCCTGGGCCTTCATCAGCCGGAAAGCGGCCCGCGTGCAGAGGAAGGCGCCGGTGAGGTTGGCGTCGACCACGCGCCGCCAGGCGTCCAGCGACAGGTCCTCCAGCCGCCCGCCCGCCGAGACGCCGGCGTTGTTGAACAGCACGTCCAGCCGCCCGAACCGGGCGCGGGCCGCCTCGAACGCGGCCTCGACGGCGGCTTCGTCGGCGATGTCGGCAGCCTGGATCAGGGCCTGGCCCGGCAGGGCGGCGGCGGTTTCCTCCAGCTTGTCGGCCCGGCGGCCGACGAGGACGAGGCTGTAGCCGGCTTCGCCGAGGGCGATCGCGCTGGCGCGGCCGATCCCGGAACCGGCCCCGGTGACGAGGGCGACTTTCATGCCGCGAAGGTTAGCAGCGGCCTGGACGCCAGCGCCACAGTGGACAGCTGCGGAAATCCCGATGCATTCGCCGCCCGCTCGCGCTACCTCGTGGCCATGAGCGAGACCTTGGGCCGAGTGCTGATCATCGCGGGTTCGGATTCCGGCGGCGGCGCCGGGATCCAGGCCGACATCAAGACCGTGACCATGCTGGGCGCCTATGCGGCGACGGCGATCACTGCGGTGACGGTGCAGAACACCCTGGGCGTCACCGGCGTCCACCCGATCCCGGTCGAGGTGGTCGCGGCCCAGGCCCGTGCGGTGCTGGACGATATCGGCGCCGATGCCATCAAGACCGGCATGCTGGGCGACGTGGCCATGGTGCGGGTGGTGGCGGACATCCTCGACAGCACGTCCGCGCCGGCGGTGATCGATCCGGTGATGGTCGCCAAGGGCGGATCGAACCTGCTGGCGCCGGAGGCGGTGGACGCGGTGCGCAACATGATGATCCCGCGCGCGGCGCTGCTGACCCCCAACGCCCCGGAGGCCCAGGCCCTGACCGGTCTGGCGGTCGAGAGCCTGGACGATCAGCGCCGGGTCGGCGAGGCGCTGCTGAAGCTCGGCGCCCGCGCGGTGCTGATGAAGGGCGGCCACGTGCCCGGCGAGACGGTCACTGACGTGCTGCTGACGCCGCAGGGCGAGACCACCTACGAAGGCGAACGCATCCACACCCGCCACACCCACGGCACCGGCTGCACCTTGGCCTCGGCCTGCGCCGCCGGCCTGTCGCAGGGGCTGCCGCTGACCGAGGCGGTGGCCCGCGCCTGGGCCTATGTGCATGAGGCGATGCGCGCCGCGCCGGGGCTCGGCGGCGGCCATGGTCCGCTGGACCACGCCTGGGCGCTGCGGGGCGGCAAATGAGCGGCGAGCTTTCCGCGCGTCTGGAGGCCGTCGTCCGCGCGACCCCCAGCCTGATGCATGTGCTGACCACGGTGCGCGGCCTGGCCCTGCCGGACTGGCTGGTGTTTTCGGGCGCCGTCTACCAGCCGGTGCTGAACCACCTGACCGGCCGTGATCCCGACTACGGGATCAAGGACTACGACCTCGGCTACTTCGATGCGTCCGACACCTCTTATGAGGCCGAGGACGTGGTGATCCGCAAGGTCGCCGCGGTCTTCGAGCCGCCGTTCCAGGAGATGGTCGAGGTCCGCAACCAGGCGCGCGTGCACCTCTGGTTCGAGCAGAAGTTCGGCGAACCTTACGAGCCGCTGACCTACAGCGCCCAGGCGTTGTCGCGCTTCACCTCGACCGTCTTCGCGGTCGGCGTGCGTCTGGAAGACGACGACCGACTGACCGTCCATGCGCCATTCGGCCTGGAGGACCTGTTCGCCATGCGCCTGCGGCCGAACCCCAGCCGTGCGACCGGCGGCTTCCTGCGCACCGCCCAGGCGGCGCAGCGCCGTTGGCCGGAACTGGCGATCATCGAGGCCTAGAGCCCTTCCCACTCACGATGGACCATCGTGAGTGGATAAGACGGGCTCTAAATCAAAGAATCGACCCTGTTCATCCCGGTTGGCTTGATTCAAGCCAACCGGGACAGGGTCTAGAGATAGCCGGGGCCGCGGATCTCCATCCAGCGGTCGACGCCGGTCAGCGGCACGAAGCCGAACTGGCTGTAGAGGCCGTGGGCGTCGCGGGTCGCCAGGTGCAGGCGCCGAAAGCCCTGCAGGTCGGGGTGCGCCTTCAGATAGGCCATCAGCCGCTTGCCGAGGCCTTGCCCTCGGGCGGCCTCGTCGACGAACACGTCGCAGATCCAGCCGAAGGTCGCCCGGTCGGTCACCACGCGGGCCATGGCGACCATGGCGCCGTCCGGGCCGTAGGCGCCGACGGCCAGGCTGTTGGCGATCGCGGCCCGGAAGGTCGCCTCTGGAATGCCCTGGCCCCAATAGCTCCGCCCGCCGATCCAGCCGTGCGCGCGGTCGATGTCGAAGCGCTGTGCATCGTCGCTGATGCAGATCCCGTCGTCGTGGGCGATCTCGTAGGCCATGGCGTCCTCCCCATCGCCAGTCTGGCGCGGCTGGGCGCCTGCGAAAAGGGGCGGCCGCAAGGCCGCCCCTTCCTGAAGTCTCAACGCCGCGCCTCAGCGGCGGTAGTCGGGGCCGTAGCCGTAGCCGTAGCGGGGGCTGTCGCGGTCCACGCGGCGCGCCAGCTGGTCATAGCGCCGGTCGATCTCCTGGCGCTCCCACTGGCTGAAGCCGTCGCGGCTGTAGCGCCAGGCCAGGCGTTCGGTGTTGCTCACCTCGCGACGCAGCCACGCGGCCGCGCCCGAGTTCAGGGTCCCCCGGCGCTCGGCGCGCTCGATGCGCCACATGAGGCGGTCGGCGCGATCGTTATCGTAGCGCTGGTGGCGTTCGTAGCCTCCGCCGTACGGCTGGGCCACAGCGGGCGCGGCGGCGGCGGCCAGGGCGGAGGCCGCGGTCAGGGCCAGAACGAGCTTTTTCATGACGGTCCTCCTTGGACATCGGCGTCGCGGGGCAGCGACGTTGATGGCAGAAGACCATGGGCGACCTGAAACGCGTCTGAGGCCGCTGTTGTCTGTCGTTCAGCTTGGCCGCGGGCGCGGTCAGGCCGCGGCCACGGCTCCGCTGGCGGCGGCGCCGGCCGCGGCGGCCTCGGTCAGGGCCCGGCTGATCGCCTCGTAGAGCTTGGCGATCTCGATCGGCTTGGCCACGTGGCCGTCCATGCCGGCCGCCAGGTACTCTTCGACCTGGTGCGACAGGGCGTTGGCCGTCAGGGCGATGATCGGGGTGCGCGGGCGGGCGGCCTCGCGCTCGGCTGCGCGGATGGCGCGGGCGGAATCGATGCCGTCCATAACCGGCATCTGGATGTCCATCAGGATCAGGTCATAGGCCCCGTCGCGCCAGGCCTCGAAGGCCAGACGGCCGTTGGCGACGATGTCGATGTCGATGCCCAGCGAGCCCATGACCGCGGCCAGGACCTGCTGGTTGGTCGGGTTGTCCTCGGCGGCCAGCAGGCGCAGGGCGCCTTCGTCGGCCTCCTCGGCGGCCTGCGGCGCAACCGGCGCCTCGATGGCCAGCTCGCCGCGTTCCAGCGGCAGCTCGACGGTGAACACCGAGCCCTGGCCCTCGCGGCTCTCGACGCTGATCACGCCGCCCATCATCTGGGTCAGCTCGCGGCAGATGGCCAGGCCGAGGCCGGTGCCGCCGAAGCGACGGGTGGCGGAATTGTCGGCCTGGGTGAACTTCTCGAACAGCCCGGCCTGCTTTTCGGTGGCGATGCCGACGCCGCTGTCACGGACCACCAGGCGCAGCACGCCCGAGGGGGCGATGTCGAAGCACGCGCTGACCTCGCCCTGCAGGGTGAATTTGACGGCGTTGGACAGCAGGTTGCCGACGATCTGGCGGATGCGGTCGGCGTCGCCGCGCCAGGCGCCGCGCGCCTCCTCGGCGACCTCGACCTTGAAATCCAGGCCCTTGCCCTGGGCGATCACCGAGAACGAGTCGCGGGTCGGGGCGACGGCGGTGTCGAGGTCGAAGTCGTCGACCAGCAGGGTGAGCTTGCCGGCCTCGATCTTGGAGAGGTCGAGCACGTCGTTGAGCACGGCCAGCAGCAGGCCGCCGGATTGGCGGATGACGTCCAGGCGCTCGCGCTGCACCTGGGTCAGGTCGCCCATCGACATGACCTCGGCCATGGCCAGCACGCCGTTGAGCGGAGTGCGGATCTCGTGGCTCATGTTCGCCAGGAACTGCGACTTCAGCACGTTGGCGGCGTTGGCGGCGTCCCGCGCCTCGACCAGTTCGCGCAGGGTCCGCTGCAGCGCCTGCTCACGCTCGTCGAGCTTCGCCAATAGGTGGTTGAAGCTGTCGGTCAGACTGCGGAACAGGGCGTCGTCAGCTTCAACCTCGACGGGCGCAAAGCGGCCGCTGGCGGCGACGTCGTGCATCGCTTCCGACAGCTTGAGCACGGGCGCGATCACCCGAGAGGCGAGTCCGCGGGCCAGGAACAGCGCTACGCCGACGCCCCCGAACAGCAGGGCCAGGGTCAGGGCGACGAACTGCGGCAGCAGCGCGGTGAGCGCGGGGGTCTCGAAGGTCAGACTCAGTTCGCCGACCTTGCGGTCGGCCGCCATCACCGGGGTGGTGATCACCTCGAATGACTCCGACATCAGCGGTTCGGGGCGCTGGAAGCGGGCGACGGTCGCGCCCGAGGCGTCTTTCAACACCGCCAGGGTGACGCTGCCGTCGCTGCCGAGCGTAGCAATGGAGTGCTTTGCGCTGGCGCGATCCTGGGCGGCGAGGGCGGGAGCGGCGGCTCTGGCCACCACCTCGGAGAGCGCCCGGTGGGCTTGGTGGTTCTGTTCGCGGGCGACGGCCCACTGCTGCAGCATGAACGTCAGGCAGGCGGCCACCAGTACGACCACGGTCGTGATCAGGGCCACCCCCGCCACGCGCGCGTGGAAGGTCATCTGGGGCCGCGAGACGGTGGTGCGAGGCTGGTCAGTCATGGCGCCGAGGCTTCATCCGAGCTCTCGATTTAGGCGAATTCTCCTAACGGTTCGCTTCCAGACGGCTCGCTTGAGGCGCGAACTGTGGCGCCAAAGCCACGATCACAACCGTCGAGCGATAAAATCGTGGTTAATGGAACATGAATCTCCTAGGTAGAATTTAACCTCCGGTTTACCTTGACGGAGTTGGTTAATTTCCTCGGAGGGGTTCCCCATGGAAAAGGCGTTTGTCGCGCAGCGTGTCGCGACCAAGTTGTTCTCGACGGAAGCGGCGGTTGACCAGGCCATGGTCGAAGCCACTGAACTGCTGGCGGATCTGCTGAAGGCCCGCTCGGAAGTTAACGCCTCGCTCGTCTTCGCTGACGAAGTGCAGGTGAAGATGGTGGAAGCCATCAAGGCCCTGGGAGAAGCCCGGAGCTCCATGGTCGGCGTGCACAACGAGCTGGCGGAAGCCCAGCTGCGCCTCGGCATCCGCACCAAGCTCGGCTACATGGACAAGCCGGCCATGCGGAAGCGCGAAACCGTGACGGCGATGCGCGAAGTCGGCTGAGCCGATTTGGTTGCAATAGATTAACTGGTGCTGCGCCCCTAATGCGAGTTAGGGGCGCAGTGCTATGCCGACATCACCGATCGTTCTTGGCCTGATCGCCCTCACCTTGGGGATCTCGCTGCTGGCCCTCTGGAAGGGCACATTCGCCGAGCGGGTCGGCGGCGCCATTGTCGGCGCCAACGTCGTGCTGTCGATCCTGAGCGGACTGCTGCTGCCGGAGTCGGCACAGGCGCTCGCCCGGCTCACCCTGGACGGCCTCACCGCCATCGGCCTGCTGATCATCACCGTCAGCTTCGCCAGTTTCTGGCTCGGCGGCGTCATGCTGCTCTATGCGGTGCAGTTCAGTCTGCACGCGTTCTACATCGTCACGTCGCGCCCCGTCGACATGCTGTACATCTGGATCAACAACCTGAATTTCCTGGGAATCAGCGCCTGCCTGCTGGGCGGCGCGGTGGTCGGCCTGCTCCAGCGCCGACGACGGGCGGCCTAGCGGCGCCGCGCCGGCCGGCGACGAACGTCTGAAAATTTTCGCTTGCGCTGCGCCGCGATCCGGAGTTTCTCCGCCGCGGGCCACACCCCCCCAACGGGGTGCTGCTCATCTGTAAGGATGGGAGACATCGCTATGACGACCCTCGCCAAGCCGGCCATGCGCCCGGCTCGCCCCGAGTTTTCTTCCGGCCCGTGCGCCAAGCGCCCCGGCTGGACCCCCGAAAATCTCCAGAACGCCGTCCTCGGCCGCTCGCACCGCTCGAAGCTGGGCAAGACCCGCCTGCAGGAAGCGATCGACCGCACCCGTCAGGTGCTGGAGGTTCCGGACGACTTCCTGATCGGCATCGTGCCCGGATCGGACACCGGCGCCGTGGAAATGGCGATGTGGTCGATGCTGGGCCCCAAGCCGGTCCAGCTGCTGGCCTTCGAGAGCTTCGGCAAGGACTGGGTCACCGACGTGACCAAGCAGCTGAAGCTGCCGGCCGAAGTCCTGGATGCGCCGTACGGCGAGCTGCCGGACCTGACCAAGGTGCGCAAGGACGCCGACCTGGTCTTCACCTGGAACGGCACCACCTCGGGCGTCCGCGTCCCGAACGCCGACTTCATCGCCGCCGACCGTGAAGGCATCACCATCTGCGACGCCACCAGCGCCGCCTTCGCCCAGGATCTCGACTGGGCCAAGCTCGATGTCGTGACCTTCTCCTGGCAGAAGGCGCTGGGCGGCGAGGGCGCGCACGGGGTCCTGATCCTGTCGCCGCGCGCGGTCGCCCGGCTGGAGAGCTACACCCCGGCCTGGCCGATGCCGAAGCTGTTCCGCATGACCAAGGCTGGCAAGCTGGCCAAGGACATCTTCGAAGGCGCGACGATCAACACGCCCTCGATGCTCTGCGTGGAAGACGCCATCGACGCCCTGAAGTGGGGCGCCCAGATCGGCGGCCTGGCCGAGATGCAGCGCCGCGCCGACGCCAACCTGGCGGCCCTGGCCGCCTGGGTCGAAAAGACCGACTGGGTGGACTTCCTGGCCGCCGACCCGGCGACCCGCTCGAACACCTCGGTCTGCCTGAAGGTGGTCGACGCCCGCGTCGCGGCCCTGGCCGACGACGTCCAGGCCGACTTCGCCAAGAAGCTGGCCTCGGTGCTCGAAAAGGAGGGCGCGGCCCTCGACATCGGCGGCTACCGCGACGCCCCGGCCGGCCTGCGCATCTGGTGCGGCGCCACGGTCGAGACCTCGGACCTCGAGGCCCTGACCCCGTGGCTCGACTGGGCGTTCGCCACGACCCTCGAGCAGCTGCAAGCCGCCTAAGTCCTACTCGCGTCCTCGCGACTTCACGCCCGGAAACCGCGTGGAGCCGAGGACGCCTATCCTCATTCCTGCAAGGAAACCTCCATGCCCCGCGTCCTTATCGCCGACAAGCTGAGCCCGGCCGCCATCGACATCTTCAAGCAGCGCGGCGTCGACGCCGACGTGAAGACCGGCCTGTCGAAAGAAGAACTGCTCAAGATCATCAACGACTATGACGGCCTGGCCGTCCGCTCGGCCACCAAGGCCGACAAGGACGTCATCGCCGCCGCCGGCAACCTGAAGGTCATCGGCCGCGCCGGCATCGGCGTGGACAATGTCGACATCCCCGCCGCGACCTCCAAGGGGATCGTGGTGATGAACACCCCGTTCGGCAACTCGATCACCACCGCCGAACACGCCATCGCCATGATGTTCGCCCTGGCCCGCCAGCTGCCGGCCGCCGACGTCTCGACCCAGGCCGGCAAGTGGGAAAAGAACCGCTTCATGGGCGTGGAGCTCTACGCCAAGACGCTCGGCCTGATCGGGGCCGGCAACATCGGCGGCATCGTCGCCGACCGCGCCAACGGCCTGAAGATGAAGGTCGTCGCCTACGACCCCTTCCTGTCGGCTGAACGCGCCGTCGAGATGGGCGTCGAGAAGGTCGAGCTGGAAGACCTGCTGGCGCGCGCCGACGTCATCACCCTCCACACTCCGCTGACCGACAAGACCCGCAACATCCTGTCGGCCGAGAACCTGGCCAAGACCAAGAAGGGCGTGCTGATCATCAACTGCGCCCGCGGCGGCCTGGTCGACGAAGCGGCCCTGCGCAAGGGCCTGGACGACGGCCACATCGGCGGCGCTGCGTTCGACGTGTTCGTCGAGGAGCCGGCCAAGGACAACGTGCTGTTCGGCGCCGAGAACTTCATCGCCACCCCGCACCTGGGCGCTTCGACCATGGAAGCCCAGGAGAACGTGGCCCTGCAGGTGGCCGAGCAAATGAGCGACTACCTGCTCACCGGCGCGGTCTCGAACGCCCTCAACAGCCCGTCGGTCACCGCCGACGAAGCCCCGAAGCTGAAGCCGTTCGTGGCCCTGGCCGAGCGCCTGGGCGCCTTCGCCGGCCAGATGGTCGACGTCGAGGTCAAGGCCGTGGACATCGCCTATGAGGGCGAAGTCGCCAACCTCAACACCCGTCCGCTGACCGCTGCGGCGCTGGCCGGCGCCCTGCGTCCGATGCTGGCCGAGGTGAACATGGTCTCGGCGCCGGCCGTGGCCAAGGACCGCGGCATCACGGTCTCGGAGAGCAAGCAGGACGACTCGCCGATCTTCGACAGCCTGGTGCGGATCACCGTCACCACGGCGCTCGGCAAGCGCTCGTTCGCCGGCACCGTGATCGCCGGCGCGCCGCGCGTGGTCGAGGTCAAGGGCATGGACCTGGACGCCCCGTTCGCCACGACGATGCTGTACGTCAACAACCTCGACAAGCCGGGCTTCATCGGCGCGCTCGGCGCGCTGCTGGCCGAGGCCCAGGTCAACATCGCGACCTTCAACCTCGGTCGCGTCTCGGCCGGGGAAGACGCCATCGCCCTGGTTGGTGTCGACCAGGATCCGGGCGACGCGCTGATCGAGAAGATCCGCGCCCTTCCGCACGTCAAGGAAGCGCGCACCCTGCGCTTCTGATCCGCCAGAGGCCGCGCCGGCCTTGCCGGGCGGCGCGGCCTCGCGCAACCTCGGCCTCCGCAGGGAGGCCATATGTCCCAGACGCCGCAGCCACTGAGCCGCGAGAAGTACACGCGACCTGTGCCGGGCGGCCGTGGCCTCTGGTGGACCGACCGGCTGTGGGCGCTCGCCGCCGATCTGCCCATTGAGCGGGTGAAGCTCGCCGACATCGCCGAGTTCGACGTCGACTGCTGGTTCCAGGAGCGCCACGTCCCCACCGTCCGCAAGGTGGCCGAGCATGCGCGGCGGATCTTCGACGCCGATCTCGCCTATCCGGTAATCCTCTGCGCCGAGGGCCGGCTGATGGACGGCGGCCACCGGCTGGCCAAGGCCTGGATGGAGGGGCGCGAGGAGATCGCCGCCGTCCGCTTTGCGGTCACGCCGGAACCCGACGAGATCCTCTAGCCGCCGGACAGCGCCCCGAAGATCAGCACCTCGTCGGTCTCGCCCACCGCTTGGCCGATGTCCTTGGCGCGGTCGCCGTTCCTGAAGATGCGCATGTGGCGGCGGATGCGGTCCTGCTCGTCGACCACGCGGAACTTCAGGCCCGGGAAGCGGCGGTCCAGGTCGTCGAGCACCTGTTCGATGCTGCCGCCCGCCGCCGCCAGCCGGCTGACCCCGTCGGTGTAGGAGGTCAGCTGCGAGGGGATGAACACCTGGACCATCAGAGCGGCGCGGCCACCACCGAATAGATCTCCGGCAGGTGCCGGGCGATCGGCCGCCAGCCCGCGCCCTCGTCGTCGCTCATCCAGACCTCGCCGTTGGTGGCGCCCAGATAGAGCCCGACCGGGTCATTGGCGTCGGCGCAGAAGGCCTGGCGCTTGACCGTGAACCAGCCCTGCTCGGCCGGAAAGCCGGCGTCATGGCGCCGCCAGCTCCTGCCGGCGTCGTGGGTGCGGTAGACTGCCGGCCGTCCGCCCGGGCTGGTCCGCGGCCAGACCTCGGTGCCGTCCATCGGAAACACCCAGGCGCTGTCGGCGTCGCGCGGGTGCGGGACGATGGTGAAGCCGATGTCGCCGATCTCTTCCGGCATAGCCTTGCCGATCCGGTCCCAGCGTTCGGCCGGGCGGTCGAGGCGATAGATGCCGCAGTGGTTCTGCTGCCAGATGCGGTCGGGCATGGTGGGGGCCAGCGCGATGTAGTGCGCGTCCTGGCCGTATTCCGGATAGGGGTCGGGGAAGAAGTTGGCCTCCACCCCCTGGTTCAGCGGCTTCCAGGTCGCCGCCTGGTCGAGGCTTTCGAACACGCCGCCGGTCGAGGTGGCGATGTACATGTGACGGGCGTCGCGCGGGTCGATCTGGATTTGGTTGAGCAGCGCCCCGTCGGGCGTGCCGCCGTCGGCCGGGCACCAGTCCCAGTAGTTCGGATGGTCGTTGAAGCCGGCGACGCTGTCCCAGGTCGCCCCGCCGTCGGCGCTGCGGAACAGGCCGGGCGGCGAGGTTCCGGCCCACCAGACCCCAGGTTCGCCGACGTGGCCGGGCTCCAGCCAGAAACTGTGATCGACCGCGCGGGCCGGTCCGTCGCCCTCGACCTTGGGAAAGGCGGGCGGGCGCTCGGCTTCGGCCCAGGTCCGGCCCTCGTCGGTGGAGCGGAAGATCGTCGGCCCGAGATGGCCGGTCGAGGCGGCCATCAGCAGGGTCTTTCCGTCGCGCGGATCGAGCACCAGGTGATTGACGATATGGCCGAGGAAGATCGGGCCCTGCACCGACCAGGCCTGTCGCGCGGCGTCGCTGCGATAGATCCAGGCGCCCTTGCGGGTGCCGACGAGAAGCTGAACTGCGGCGGACATAGGACCTCCCGTTCGTCTCTTTTCACCGAGCATAGCACCACCGCGAGGTGCTTGACTCTCTCGTCGTCGAAACTAGAACAAAAGTAGAACTTCGGAGAACGAAAAATCCATGTCCGGTTTTCGCGACAGCCGACTGGCGGCTCTCAAGGCGAAGATCGCCGCCCTTGAGGCGGGCGGGAGGGCGGACTCCGAGTCCCTGCCGTTCGGGGACGGGACGATCGACGCCTGCCTGCCAGGCGGCGGGCTGCCGCTGGGCCAATGGCACGAACTGCTGGGCGCCGGGATGGAGACCGAACTCGGCGCCTGTCCGGCCGCCTTCGCCGCCCTGGCCGCCGCGCCGCTGGCCCGCCGCGGACAGGCGGTGTGGATCCTGCGGCGGGACGACCTTTTCGCCCCCGGCCTGGTCGGGCTGGGCTTTCCGGCCGACCGGCTGATCCAGGTCTGCGCCCGCGACGAGGACGAGGCCCTGGCGGTGGCCGAGGACGCGCTGTCGACCCTCGGCGTGGCGGCCGTCTTCGCCGAGGTGGAGGGGGTGGACCTGACCGCCGGGCGGCGGCTGCAACTGGCCTGCGAGAAGCACGGCGCCACCGGCTTCATGATCCGCCGCCGGCCCTATGGCGGGGCGGCGCGCAAGGAGACGACGGGCTCGGCCGCGGCCACCCGTTGGAAGATTACGCCTGCGCCCAGCGACCCTGGGCCGGGGGAATTCGGCCTCGGGCCGCCGCGCTGGCGGGTCGAACTGGAGCGCTGCCGGGGCGGGCGGACCGGCGCATGGCTGATGGAAGCCGAGGCCGCATACACCTGGGAGGCCGAGAATGGCCCGCATCCTCTGCGTCTGGTCGCCGAACTGGGCGATCGCCAACTGGCGCCGGCGCAACGCCTCGCAAGCTGAATTTTCCTCCCCCATTCATGGGGGAGGGGGACCGCGAAGCGGTGGAGGGGGCGAGCAGCCGACGTCGAGCTTGGGGCTTGCCCCCACCACCCCCCTTCGGGCGGTCCCCCTCCCCCGCTCTGCAGGAGAGGAAGAACGGCCCCGTCCCTTCGCCCTGGTCGAGACCGTCAGGGGCGCGCGGCGGCTGGCGGCGGCGGACAAGGCGGCCCGCGCGCTTGGCCTGTTCGCCGGCCAGAAGGCGACCGACGCCATGGCCCTGGTCCCCGATCTGGTCGTCGCCGACAGCGAGCCGGAAGCCGACGCCGTGGCGCTGACCGCCCTGGCCGACTGGTCGGTGCGGTTCTCGCCGGCCGTGGCCGAGGCTGCGCCCGACGGTCTCTTCCTCGACATCAGCGGCGTCGCGCACCTGTGGGGCGGCGAGGCGCAACTCCTCGCCGACTATCGCGCCCGACTGGCGGCCAACGGGATCTTCGTACGCGGCGCGGTCGCCGACACGCCCGGCGCGGCCTGGGCGCTGGCCCACTACGGCAAGGGCGCGGAAATCATCGTCCCGCCAAACGGCCAGGCTGACCTGCTGGCCTATCTGCCGCCGGCCGCCCTGCGGCTGGACCCGGCGGCGGCGGCCCAGATGGAGCGGCTGGGCCTGCGGCTGCTGCTGCAGGTCCTGGGCATGCCGCGCGCGCCGCTGGCGCGCCGGTTCGGCCAGCAAGCCCTGGTGCGGATCGACCAGGCCATGGGCCGCGCGGAAGAGGCGCTGAGCTTTCGCCGTCCGCCGCATCCCTGGTTCGCGCGGCTGGCCTTCTTCGAGCCGATCAGCGCCCTGGAGGACCTGCAGCGGGTGACGCACGACGTCGCCGCCAAGCTGTGCGCGCGTCTGGAGCAGGAGGGGCGGGGCGCGCGCCGCTTCCGCCTGGTCTTTCACCGCCTCGACGGCCGGGCCCTGCCGCTGGAGGTCGGTCTGGCGCTCGCCGCCCGCGACCCGGCCCGGATCGCCAAGCTACTGGCCCCCAAGCTGGAGACCCTCGACCCCGGCTTCGGGATCGACGTGGTCACCCTCGAGGCCGAGGCGGTGGAGGCGGTGTCCGGCCGCCAGGTCCGCCTCGACGCGCGCGCCGAGCCGGCGATCGAGGAGGGGCTCGGCCCGCTGGTCGACCGGCTGAGCAATCGCCTGGGCGGCGAGCGGGTCTGGAAGACAGCGCCGGTGCAGAGTCATGTACCGGAGCTGTCGGCCCGTCCGGCGGCGCCGCTGGCCGCGGTCCCGCCGCAGGCCTGGAACCCGGAGGCGCCGCGGCCGCTGCGGCTGTTCCGCCAGCCGGAGCCGCTGGACCTGGTCACGGCCTTGACCCCCGACGACCCGCCGCGACAGTTCCGATGGCGCAAGCGCCTGCATCGCGTGGCCCGGGCCGAGGGCCCCGAACGCATCGGCGAGGAATGGTGGCGCGGCGATATCGACGCCGTCAGCGTCAGCCACGTGCGCGACTACTACCGGGTGGAGGACCAGGACGGGGCGCGGTTCTGGGTCTATCGCGAGGGGCTTTACGAAGACGGCGTCCCGGCCCGCTGGTGGCTGCACGGGGTGTTCGGATGACCCGCTACGCCGAGCTCCAGGCCGCCACCAATTTCTCGTTCCTGCGCGGCGCCTCGCATCCCTGGGAGCTGGTCGAAACCGCCGGCGTGTTGGGCATGGAGGCGATCGGAATCTGCGATCGCAATTCGCTGGCCGGAGTGGTGCGGGCCTGGTCGCACATGAAGACGATGCGGACATCCGGGTTCGAGATCAAAGCCCTGACCGGCTGCCGGCTCGACTTCGCCGACGGAACGCCTTCGCTGCTCTGCTACCCCTCGGACCGGGAAGCCTATGGTCGGCTGACCCGCCTGCTGACGGTCGGCCAGCTTCGGTCGGAGAAGGGCGAATGCGAGCTGCATTGGACGGATTTCGCCGATCATTGCGAGGGCCAGCTCGTCCTGGTGGTTCCACCGTTGCGGCTCGACCAGGCGTTCGAACGCCGACTGGAACAGATCGCCGGCGACCTGCGCGGCGACGTCTGGCTGGCGGCGTCGCGGCCCTATGGCCCCCGCGATCTGCATCGGCTCTCGCGGCTGGCGGCCCTCGCGAACGCCGCCGGCGCCCCGATGGTCGCCACCAACGACGTCCTCTACCACGCGCCTGATCGGCGGAATCTGCAGGACGTGCTGACCTGCATCCGCGAAACCTGCACCATCCAGGACGCCGGCCTGCGGCTGGAGGCCAACGCCGAACGGCACCTGAAGACGCCGGCCGAAATGAGCCGGCTCTTCGCCCGCTTTCCCGGCGCGGTCGAACGCAGCCTGGAGATCGTCGAGCGGATCGACTTCGACCTCTCCCAGCTTAGCTATGAATATCCGGACGAACCGGTGCCGCCGGGCAAGAGCGCGATCCAGCACCTGCGCGACCTGACCTGGGAGGGCGCGTCCTGGCGGTTCGAAAAGGGCATGGGCGAAAAGGAGCGCCGCACCCTCGAGCACGAACTCGCCCTGATCGAGAAGCTCGGCTTCGCCAACTATTTCCTGACCGTCCACGACATCGTCGCCTGGGCGCGCAGCCAGGACATCCTCTGCCAGGGCCGCGGCTCGGCGGCCAATTCCTGCGTCTGCTTCTGCCTGGGGGTCACTGCGGTCGACCCGACCAAGGACGACCAGGACCTGCTGTTTTCGCGCTTCATCTCGGAAAAGCGCGGCGAGCCGCCGGACATCGACGTCGATTTCGAGCACGCCCGCCGCGAGGAGGTGATGCAGTACGTCTATCGCCGCTACGGCCGCGACCGCGCCGCCATCGTCGCCACCGTCATCCACTATCGCCCGCGCATGGCCATCCGTCAGGTCGGCAAGGCGCTGGGCCTGACCGAGGACGTCACCGCCGCCCTGGCCGGCACTATCTGGGGCAGCTGGGGCGAGGAGGTGCCCGACAGCTACATCGTCCAGGCTGGGCTCGATCCCTCGAACCGCGAAATCCGCCGCGCGGTACGGTTGGCGACCGAGCTGCTGAAGTTCCCGCGCCACCTGTCGCAGCACGTCGGCGGCTATGTGCTGACTCAGCGGCGGCTGGACGAGACCGTGCCGATCGGCAACGCGGCGATGAAGGACCGCACCTTCATCGAGTGGGACAAGGACGACATCGACGCGCTCGGCCTGATGAAGGTCGACGTTCTGGCGCTGGGCATGCTGACCGCCCTGAAAAAGAGCTTCGACATGATCCCGGAGGAGGACGTCGGCCGGAAGATCACCGACATCGCCCACATCCCGCAGGAGGTCCCCGAGGTCTACGAGATGCTGAGCCGGGCCGACTCGATCGGCGTCTTCCAGGTCGAGAGCCGGGCGCAGATGTCGATGCTGCCGCGGCTGAAGCCGAGGAAGTTCTATGACCTGGTCATCGAAGTGGCGATCGTCCGCCCCGGCCCGATCCAGGGCGACATGGTCCATCCCTACCTGAAGCGCCGCGACGGGATCGAGCCGGTCGACTATCCGCGGCCAGGCCCGGAGCATCCGCAGGACGAGCTGCAGGCCATTCTCGGCAAGACCCTGGGCGTGCCGCTGTTCCAGGAACAGGCGATGCGCATCGCCATCGAGGCGGCGAAGTTCTCCGAGAACGACGCCGACGGCCTGCGCCGTTCGATGGCCACTTTCCGCCACCTCGGCAGCGTCGGCGAATACGAGACCAAGTTCCTGGAGGGCATGAAGGGCCGCGGCTACGACCCGGCCTTCGTCGAGCGTTGCTTCAAGCAGATCGAAGGCTTCGGTTCCTATGGCTTCCCGGAAAGCCACGCGATCAGCTTCGCGCTGCTGGTCTACGCCTCGGCCTGGGTGAAATGGCGTTGGCCCGACGCTTTCCTGGCCTCGCTCCTGAACAGCCAGCCGATGGGCTTCTACCAGCCGGCGCAGCTGGTGCGCGACGCGCGCGAGCATGGGGTGGAAGTGCGCGGCCCCGACGTGCTGGCCAGCGACTGGGATTGCACCCTGGAGCCGGCGATCCGGGAGGGCCGTCTGCGCGCGGTGCGGCTGGGGCTGCGCCAGGTCAAAGGTTTCAGCGACAAGGAGGCCGAACGTCTGGTGGCGGCGCGAAACGCCGGCGTGCGCAGCGTCGAGGGCTTTGCGGTCCGCGCCGGGCTGTCGCGGCGCTCGCTGGAGCTGCTGGCCGAGGCCGACGCTTTCGCCTCGCTGGGCCTGTCCCGCCGCCAGGCGTTGTGGGCGGTGAAGGGGCTGGCCGACGAGACCAGCAGTCTGAAGGACGCGCCGCTGCTCGCCGCCATGGGGGTCAAGGAGCATCAGGTCGAGCTGCCGCTGATGAGCCTGCCGCAGGAGGTGGAAGAGGACTATCGCACCACCAGCCTGTCGCTGCGCGCCCATCCGATCAGTTTCTTCCGCAGCAGCCTGGACAGCCTGGGCGCGGTGAAGGCCCGCGACCTGACGAAGATGCGCGACCGGAGACTGGTCACGGTCGGCGGCCTGGTGCTGGTGCGCCAGCGGCCGGGCACGGCCAAGGGCGTGACCTTCATGACTCTGGAGGACGAGACCGGCGTGGCCAACATCGTGATCTGGCAGGACGCCTTCGCCGCCAATCGCCGGCTGGTGATGACATCGTCCTTCCTGGTGGTGCACGGCCAGGTCCAGAGCGAGAGCAACGTCATCCACGTGGTCGCTCGCCGGTTCACCGATCTCTCGCACCGTCTGGCCGAGATGAAGGACGAAGACGGGCCAGCGCCGCGTATCCGCAACCGGGTGACCGGCGGTCTGATCCGCAGCCGCGACTTCCACTGAACCTTGACCCGCGAGGGTTTGCGCCGAATCCTCCCCCGCCGCTCAAGGGGGAACGCCATGCTGCGTTGGGGTGCGATCGTCATTGGATGTCTGGTTCTGGCGGGGGCCGCCCAGGCCGCCGACGGGCCAAAGGTCAAGGTCGAGAGCGGGGTGCTGGCCGGCGTCCAGACCGACCGGGCCAGGATCTTCCGCAACGTGCCCTATGCCGCCCCGCCGGTCGGCGCGCTGCGCTGGGCGCCGCCGAGGAAGCCGCTCGCCTGGAGCGGCGAGCGGGACGCGACCGCCAACGGCCCCTCGTGTCCGCAGAAGATGAACCCCGACGGCACGCCCAACGAGGGCAGCGCCAACGGACCGGTCAGCGAGGACTGCCTGCAGCTCAACGTCTTCGCGCCGCTGGAGGCCCAGAAGGCGCCGGTCATGGTCTGGCTGCATGGCGGCGGCCATAAGACCGGGGCCGGCTGGATCTATGACGGCCAGAACTTCGCCCGCGACGGGGTGGTGCTGGTGGCGATCAACTACCGGCTCGGTCCGCTGGGCTACTTCGCCCATCCGGCGCTGGGCAAGGACCAGGCCGGAAACTACGGCCTGATGGACCAGGTCGCAGCCCTGCAGTGGGTCCGGCGCAACATCGCCGCCTTCGGGGGCGATCCGGGCAATGTCACGGTCTTCGGCGAAAGCGCCGGCGGGGCCAGCACGCTCGCCCTGCTCGCCGCGCCGGGCGCCAAGGGCCTGTTCCACAAGGCCGCGGTGCAGTCGGGCGGCGGCTGGAGCGCACCCAGGACCCTGGCGCAGGAGCAGGCCGAAGGCGCCGCCCTGGCCGCCAAGCTCGGCGCGAGCGACCTGACCCTGCTGCGCGCCCTGCCGGCTCAGATCCTGGCCGACGAGGGCGCGGGCGCCGACTACGGCCCGTTCGTCGACGGGCGGGTGCTGAAGCAAACCCCGGCCCAGGCCTTCGCCGCGGGCAAGGCGATCGACGTCCCGCTGATCATCGGGGCCAATTCCGGCGAGGACTCGCTGCTGGGACGCCGCTTGCCGAACGCCGCGGCGATGGCGGCCTCGATCCCAGAGGCTGTGAAAGCCGCCTATCCCGATGAAGCCGCCAAGGGCGACGAGGCCCTGGTCCGCGCCGCCTTCGGCGACCGCTACATGGTCGGCCCGGCCCGCTGGCTGGCGGGCCAGGCGGCCGGCGGCAAGTCGGCCTGGCTCTATCATTTCAGCTATGTCGGCTCGCGCTTCCGGCCGATGGGCGTGACCAGCGCCGCTCACGCCGCCGAGATCCAGTACGTGTTCGAATACTGGGGCCGGCGCACGCCGCTCAGCATGGTGGCGGCCGACGACCGGGCCATGGCCACGTTGATGCACGGCTGCTGGGTCGCCCTCGCCAAGACCGGCGCCCCGGCCTGCGATATCGCCTGGCCGGCCTATGACCGCGCCGGCGACGAGCTGGTTGAGTTCGGGGCGCAGAGCGGCCTCCGCACCCGCTTTCGCAAGCGCCAGCTCGACGCCCAGCAATTGGACGTCCTGCCCAGCCTGGCCTTGCCCGAGAACTGAATCGCCAAGCTCGGCGTTCTGGGACTCTGGCCGCAGGGGAGTCTTGGAACATGGCCGCGCGTCCGACTTGGCAGGGCTATCTGCGCCTGTCGCTGGTGAGCTGCCCGGTGGCGCTCTACACCGCGACCTCGCGCAGCGCCGACGTCTCCTTCAACATGCTGCATAAGGAGACCCACAACCGCATCCGCATGATCCCGACCGATCCTGAAACCGGACCGGTCGACCGGGCCGACATCGTCAAGGGCTACGAGGTCGAGAAGGGCCGCTACGTCGTCGTCACCGATGATGAGATCAAGAACGTCCGGCTGGAGACGACCCGCACCATCGACATCGAACGGTTCGTCGATGCGGCCGAGATCGACCGGCTCTACTGGAACGACCCCTACTTCCTCGCCCCCGACGGGGACATGGCGGCCGAGGCCTTCGGGGTGATCCGCGAGGCGATGGAGGGGGCCGGCAAGCTGGCCTTGGCCCGGGTGGTCATGCACCAGCGCGAGCGGCTGATGGCGCTGGAGCCGCGCGACCAGGGAATCCTCGCCTACAGCCTGCGCAACAACAAGGAGGTGAAGGACCCGGCCGAGTTCTTCGACCGCATTCCTGACGTCAAGGCCGACCCGAAGATGGTCGCCATCGCCGAGAAGATCATCGAACAGCTGGAGGGCCCGTTCGACCCCAGCGAGTTCAACGACCGCTACGAGGACGCCCTACGCAAGCTGATCGCCGAGAAGGAGGCCCACCACGGCGTCGTCTCGAAGGTCGAGGAGCCGAAGGAGGCCGAGGTCATCGACCTGATGGAGGCCCTGCGCCGCAGCCTCGGGGAGGGCGGGCCACGGCGCAAGAGCGAGCCCCGCGGCGGCGGCAAGAAAGCCGCGCCGCGCAAGACGCCCGCCCGCAAGCGGGCGTCCTGAAGGCCTACTGGAACATCCCCACGATGACCGAGGCGATGACGCCGGTCGCTGCGGCGGTCAGCACCACGTCGTTGTCGACGCGGGTGTAGTAGTAGCCGCGCGGCGGCGGGGGCAGGCGGTAGGAATGGTAGTTGTTGATCCGGTAGCGGTCGGCGCGATAGGCCGGCGGCAGGCGGTCGCCGCGGTTCCAGTGTCGGTACTGGTAGCCGGGCGGGTGACGATAGGCGGCGGCGCGGTACTTGCGCTCGGCCTTGCGCACGTCGCGGTCGTACTTGCGTTCGGCCTTGCGGACATCGCGATCATAGTGGCGCTCGGCGTGGTCGCGACGATCGTCGCCGCGGTACGGCTGAGCGGAGGCGACGCCGGCGCTGGCCAGGACCGACAGGGCGACGGCGGCGGTCAGAAACTTCCTCATAAGCTCTCTCCTATCGAACTGAGAGCCATCATGAAGGAGCGAGCTTGAGCCTTAGCTGAACCATGCTGTTCGGCTGCGGTTCATCTTCGCGGCGAAGCTGCGGCCAATGTGTCAGGCCAGACGCTTGATTGCGGTTTCCAGCGACCGTTCGCCGTCGGCGTAATCGGCCCAGGCGTTGGTCTTGGCCAGCAGCGCCGGCGCGGTGCGGATCGTATAGCGACGCGGATCGAGGCCGGCGCGGACCTGGCTCCAGGTCAGCGGGAACGACACCGTGGCGCCGTCGCGGGCGCGGGGGGAAAGCGGCGCGACCGCCGTCGAAAGCCGGTCGTTGCGCAGGTAGTCCAGGAAGATCCGCCCCTCGCGCAGCTTCTTGGCCATGTTCGCCACATAGAGCTTCGGCTCGTCGGCCGCCATCTGCTCGCAGAGCTGCTTGGCGAAGGCCTTGGCCGTCGGCCAGTCCAGCTCGCCCCTCGGCGGTGACAGCGGCGTCACCACGTGCAGGCCCTTGCCGCCGGTGGTCTTGCAGAAAGCGATGAGCCCCAGGTCCTCCAGCCGGTCGCGCACGTCGCGGGCCGCCATGACCACGGCGTCGAAGTCGACGTCGGGGCCGGGATCGAGGTCGAAGATCAGCCGACCGGGGGTCTCCGGCGCGTGCGGGCGGCAGTTCCAGGGGTGGTACTCGGCCGCGCCCATCTGGGCCAGGGCGGCCAGGGCCTCGACGCGGTCGACCTGCAGATAGGCGGCGTGATCGCCGAACACCTCGACCTGCGAGAGCAGCGGCGAGGCGCCCTTGCCGGCGTGGCGCTGGAAAAACTGCTCGCCGCCCAGCCCGTCGGGAATGCGGATGATCGAACAGGGTCGGCCTTCGATGTGCGGCATCATCCACGGGCCGACCGCCTCGAGGTAGCGTGCGAGCTCAAGCTTGGTCACCGGCGCGTCGCTGTCGGCCGAGTTCGGCCATAGCGCCTTGTCGGGACTGGAGATGGTCACGCCCATCACGGTCGGATCGCCCATGCGTTTCCTTAGCTGCGCTGGTTTGTCGGTCCTGGCGGCGACCTGCTCCTCGCCCGCCACCTCGGCCGCGGGCTTGTCCTCGCGCAAGCCCTTGAAGGCGCCCTGACGCACGTTTCCGGTGTCGGTAAAGCCGGCGAACTCGATCTCGGCCACCAGTTCGGGGCGGGCCCAGTTGATGTCGCCTTCCCTGCGCGGCGCACCCGGACCGGCGAACGGGCTGCTGTCTGTGGCCAGGGCTTCCAGGCGGGGCAGCAGAACCTGGACCACGTCGCTGCCGAGGCCCGTGCCGACCCGGCCGGCATAGGTCAGCGCTCCATCGCGGTAGACGCCCACCAGCAGCGAGCGCAGGCGGCCCTTCACGCCCGTCCAGCCGCCGATCACCACTTCTTCGCCGGGCCTTAGCTTGGCCTTGATCCAGGTTTCGCCGCGTCCGGAGCGATAGGGCGCTGCCAGCCGCTTGGAGACGACGCCCTCCAGTCCCAGGCGCTCGGCTGAACGCCAGAACGCCTCGCCGGAGGTCTCGAAGTGCTCGACATAGCGAATGCGCGGATCGCCCCCGAGCAGCGCCTTGAGCCTCGCCTTACGTTCGCTCAGCGGCAGGTCGCGCAAGTCCTCGCCGGCCTCGAACAACAGGTCGAACGCGAAATAGACCAGCTGGTCGCTGCGGCTGTCGCTCAGCGCGCTCTGCAAGGCCGAGAAGCTGGGCGACCCGTCGCCGTCCAAGGCCACGGCCTCGCCGTCGATGAGGCAGTCGGGCAAGCCGGCGGCGGCGTCGGCGAGGGCCTGAAAGCGCTCAGTCCAGTCCAATCCCTTGCGCGTGCGCAGCCGGGCCGCGCCGCCCGCGACGCGCAGCTGCATGCGGTAGCCGTCGAACTTCACTTCATGCGCCCAGCCCGAGCCGTTCGGCGGCCGGTCCTGCGTGCGGCAGAGCTGCGGTTCGATGAAGTCCGGCATCGCCGCGGTCTTGCGCTTGGCCGGTTTGGGCGGGGGGGCGGACGCCGGCGCGCCGCGCGGCTTGGACTGCCAGACACCGTCGGCCTTGCCCTTGGCGGTGGTGATGAACGGCTTGGGCGCCTTGCCGGCGCCCGCGGCGATCTCGGCCATGGAGCGGCCGGAGGCCACGGACGTATCGTTGTCCTTGAGCAAGGCGTCGTCGTCGCCTTCGCGGGCGAACTGGTCGCGGTGCTTGATCAGCAGCCAGTTGGTCTTGTCGCCGCCGTTGCGGTCGGCCTTCATGCGGACCAGGACGAACCCGCCGTGCAGGCGATCGCCCTCCAGCACGATCTTCAGGTCACCCTTCTCGAGGCCCTGGTGCGGGTCGGTTCCCGGCTCTGGCGCCCAGTAGCCGCGGTCCCACAGCATGACGCTGCCGCCGCCGTACTGGTCCTTGGGGATCGTGCCCTCGAAATCGCCATAGTCGAGCGGGTGGTCCTCGACCTCGACGGCCAGCCTACGCTCGTGGGGGTCGAGGGAGGGGCCCTTGGTCACCGCCCAGGACTTGAAGACCCCGTCCAGTTCCAGTCGGAAGTCGTAATGCAGCCGGGTCGCGGCGTGCTTCTGGATCACGTAGCGCAGGTGCGCCGCCGGTTTGACCTTCGCCCGGCCGCTCGGTTCGGCCGTCCGACTGAAGTCCCGCATGGACTGATAGCGGGCGAGCTTGTTCGCCATAGAAGGGTCCCTCGGCGGTCCGCACGCGGTCGGCCTCTCGGGTGGCGGCGAGCGCGCGCACGAACGCGTCGCGCCAGGCGGTGACGTCTTCGCGCTGGACGTTGTCGAAGAGAGCGCGCCAGCGCTCAATTCGCTCCATCAGGTCCATGGACAGCGCCCGGTACAGGGCCTCGGCGATCTCCTCGGGGCTGTTGGGATTGACGATCAGGGCGCTCTTCAGCTGGTTGGCGGCGCCGGCGAAGCGCGAGAGCACCAGCACGCCGGGGTCGGCCGGATCCTGGGCGGCGACGAACTCCTTGGCCACCAGGTTCATGCCGTCGCGCAGCGGCGTCACCAACGCGACCTTGGCGGCGCGATAGATCCCGGCCAGCTCGTCGCGGCGATAGTTGCGGTTGACGTAGCGAACCGGGTTCCAGTCGATGTCCGCGTACTCGCCGTTGATCCGGCCCGACAGCGCGTCCAGCCGGGCGCGGATTTCGCGATAGGCCTCCACGCCCTCGCGACTGATCGGGGCGATCTGCAGGAACAGCACTTCGCGGCGCAGCTCCGGATGCGCGGCCAGCAACCGCTCAAAGCCGAGGAACCGCTCCTCGACCCCCTTGGAGTAGTCGAGCCGGTCGACGCCGATGACCATCTTCCGGAAGGCGGTGTGGGCGGCCATGACGTCGTGGGTGCGCCGCGCGGTGGCGCTCTGGCTCAGCTCGGCGAAGTCCTGGGCGTCGATTCCGATCGGGAAGGCCCCGGTCCGCAGGGTGCGGCCGAAGGCGCGCAGCTGGTCCTCGCCGGCGGCGACGCCGCGCGCCTCGTTCAGCACGTACTCCTCGAACGCCTGCCGATACTCCGGGGTCTGGAAGCCGACGAGGTCGTAGGCGAACAGCGCCTCGACCAGCTGGCGGTGCCGCGGCAGGGTGATCAGCAGCTGGTGCGCCGGCCAGGGGATGTGCAGGAAGAAGCCGATCCGGTTCTTGATCCCCAGCTCGCGCAGTTCGCGGGCCAGCGGGATCAGGTGGTAGTCGTGCACCCAGATCAGGTCGTCTTCCTCGATCAATGGGGCGAGGGTCTCGGCGAAGCGGCGGTTGACCCGTTGGTAACCCTCGTCGAACGAGCGGTCGTACGCGGTCAGGTCCTGGCGGTAGTGGAACAGCGGCCAGAGGGTCTTGTTGGCGTAGCCGTTGTAGTACTCGTTGAGGTCGGCCTCCTCGAGGTCGACGGTGGCGACGGTCACCCCCTCGACGCGCTGGAGGTTGAGCTGGCCGGTGAACTCGGGCGCGGTCTTGCCGCTCCAGCCGAACCACAGGCCCGAATATTCGCGCAGCGCCGCAGCCAGGGCCATCGCCAGGCCGCCGACCGTCTCCTCGCCCTTGCCGGCCGGCGGGGTGACGCGGTTGGAGACGACGATCAGGCGGCTCACGTCGCGCCCTCCAGCCAGGACAGGGCCTCCTCGACTCCGTCCATGCGGTAGATCGCGGTGGTGCGGCGCTGCGGCCCGATCAGCACGCCGTATCCGCCCATCTGGCGGACGGCGAAGAAGCCGTGCTCGTCGGTGAGGTCGTCGCCGAGGAAGATCGGCTGGGCGCCCTTGAACGGGGCCTCGGTCATGAAGGCGCGGATGGCGTCGCCCTTGCTGGCGCCGGGGGTGCGCAGCTCGACCACCATGTCGCCCGGCTGCAGGGTCAGGCCGGTGACCGTCGCCAGCCGCTCGGCCAGGTCGAGCGCGTCCTGGGCGCGATCGGGCGCCAGCCGATAATGCAGGGTCAGGCTCAGCGACTTGTCCTCGACCAGCAGCCGCGGATCGCCGGCGGCGAAGTCCTTGAGGGTGGCGCGGGCGGAGGCCAGGCCCGGGTGCGGCGGCGCTTCGCCGACCACTCCGCGCGCGTCTCGGCGCACCAGCCCGTGGATCGCCGCGGCGCAGGCGACGCGGCCCTCCAGGATACGGTCGATGTCGTCCAGCGAGCGGCCGCTGACCACGGCCAGCCGGCCGTTCAGCCGGATCGCCAGCCGGCTCAGCAGGTCGTTGCGGCGCCGATCGGGCCCGACGTCCTCGGGCCGCTCGGCGATCGGGGCCAGCGTTCCGTCGAGGTCCAGAAACAGGGCCGCGCCCTCCAGGGCGAGCCGGGACGGGGGTCGTTCCAGGCCGATGCTCAGTTCGTCGATACTCATATGCACCTTTGCCCCGCAGCCGAACGACAAACGTCCGACCGGCCGGATCGATCCGGTGGGGGTCGGGGCCTAAATCCACCGCTGGTGGGAAATGGGTTGGTCAGAAGGGCTTGACGTCGCACGTGCGAACGCCGCTATGCGCACACGAAGACGTTTTCTCGCGAAAAGGTGACATCAGATGGCCGAGCAGCCCCTCGCCGACGTGATCGTGCTCTTCGGCGGTACAGGCGATCTCGCCCAGAAAATGCTCTTCCCGTCGCTCTATAATCTGGATGCGGACGGTTTCCTGGCCGAGGGCTTCGGCATCATCGCCACCGCCCGCGCGGAGATGACCCGCGAGGCGTTCGTCGCCCAGATCAAGGACGCGGTGTCGGCCCGGGTCGGCGGCGGCGGGCTGGATCCGAAGATCTGGGCGCGGTTCGAAGAGCGCCTGCAGTATGTCGGCGCCGACGCCACCACCCCGGCCGGGGCGGCCGAACTGAAGGCCGCGCTCGGCGGGGCCAAGACCCCGATCTACTACCTGGCCCTGTCGCCCAGCATCTACGGCCGCGTCTGCGCGGCCCTGGCCGACGCCGGCATGGCCGGGCCCGGCACCCGCATCGTGCTGGAAAAGCCGATCGGCCGCGACCTCGAGAGCTCGAAGGTGATCAACGGCGCGGTGGCCGCGGTCTTCCCCGAAGAGAGCATCTTCCGGATCGACCACTACCTCGGCAAGGAGACGGTGCAGAACCTGCTGGCGCTGCGCTTCGCCAACACCCTGTTCGAGCCGCTGTGGAACAACCTGACCATCGACCACGTGCAGATCACCGTGGCCGAGACCGAGGGGGTCGGCGACCGCTGGCCCTATTACGACGAGTACGGCGCGCTGCGCGACATGGTGCAGAACCATATGCTGCAGCTGCTCTGCCTGGTGGCGATGGAGCCGCCCTCGGACATGGAGCCGGACAGCGTCCGCAACGAGAAGGTCAAGGTGCTGCGTTCGCTGCGCCCGGTGACCCGCGCCGACGTCCAGACCGTCAGCGTGCGCGGCCAGTACACGCCGGGAGTCACCTCCGGCGCGGCGGTCTCCGGCTACGAGGCCGAGCGCGGCCAGCCGACCGGGACCGAGACCTTCGTCGCCTTGCGCGCCGACATCGACAATTGGCGTTGGGCCGGCGTGCCGTTCTTCCTGCGCACCGGCAAGCGGCTGCCCGAGCGGCGCACCCAGATCGCCATCCAGTTCAAGCCGGTGCCGCACTCGATCTTCGAAGGCGCGGCCAAGGCCGACCTGGCCGCCAACCGCCTGGTCATCGACCTGCAGCCCGACGAGGACATCGAGCTGCTGCTGATGAACAAGGCCCCGGGGCTGTCGGAGCGCGGCATGCGCCTGCAGTCGCTGCCGCTGTCGCTGTCGCTGGCCAAGGCCTATTCGGGCCCCAATTCGCGCCGCCGCATCGCCTATGAGCGGCTGATCCTCGACGTCATCCAGAACAACAGCACGCTGTTCGTCCGCCGCGACGAGGTCGAGCGCGCCTGGGAATGGATCGACGGCGTGGCCGACGCCTGGCGCGAGTCCTCGATGGCGCCCAAGCCCTACGCCGCGGGCAGCTGGGGACCGGCCGGCGCCTTCGCCCTGATCGAGCGCTCGGGCCGGGCCTGGTACGATTAGTCGAGGTCGATGTGGAAGCGGCGGCGTTCGCCGCTCTCGCAGTCGGTCAGCTCGACCTCGCCCTCATGAACGAGGTCGACGAACTCCAGCGCCGCATCCTCGAAGCTCGCGCCAAGAATCTCGCGGGTGGCGCCGCTGGCGGCGCGCGCCTCGAAGCGGTGCAGGGTCTCTGTCGAGTGGAACATGGGGCCGGCCTTTCAGCGTGACCCCACGAGCATCCGCCGATTCGGCTAGCGCACCGACGACCACGGCCGCGACAACATCGTCGCACAGTTGATCAGCCCGACGAGCGAGTAGGTCTGCGGGTAGTTGCCCCAAAGCTCGGCGCCGTCGAAGGCGATATCCTCCGACAGCAGGCCGGCGGCGGTGCGGCGTTCCAGCATCTCCTCGAACAGCTGTCGGGCCTCGTCGGAGCGGCCCGACAGGTGCAGCGCCTCGATGAGCCAGAACGTGCAGAAATTGAACGCGGTCTTGGGCTCGCCGAAATCGTCGGGGATGGCGTAGCGCAGCATGTAGGGGCCGCGGCGCAGGCCCTTTTCGACCGCCGCGATGGTCGCGGCCATGCGTGGGTCGTCGGGGCTGACGAAGCGCACGTCGACCAGCTGCAGCAGGCTGGCGTCGAGCTCCTCGCCCTCGAAGGTGGCGGCGAAGCGGCCGAGCTTGGGGTTCCAGGCGCGGGTCTCGATCGCGGTTCGGACCTGGGCGGCGCGGGCGTTCCAGTAGTCGGCGCGGTCGGTCAGGCCGAGCTTGGCGGCGGCGTTGCCGAGCCGGTCGCAGGCGGCCCAGCACATCACCGCCGAATAGGTATGGATGCTCTCGCGGCCCCGGAACTCCCAGAGGCTGGCGTCCGGCTTGTCGTGCATCTCGAAGGCGCGCTCGCCGACCCGTTCCAGGGCCCGGAAGTCCTCGACGGTCGCGGGGCGCAGCAGGCGCTCGTCGAAGAAGGCCTGCACGGTCGACAGGATGATTTGTCCGTACACGTCGTGTTGCAGGTGCTCGTGGGCCTGGTTGCCGATCCGCACCGGCCCCATGCCGCGATAGCCGGGCAGGTGCTCGGCGAAGTGTTCGGTCAGGGCCGGCTCCATGCCGACGCCGTAGAGCGGCTGAACGTGGCCGCCGCGGGTGCGGTCGATCAGGTTGCGCAGATAGCCGAGATAGTTCTCCAGCATGTCGGCCGCGCCCAGCCGGTTCAGGGCCTGGACCACGTAATAGGCGTCGCGCAGCCAGCAATAGCGGTAGTCCCAGTTGCGGCCGCTCTCGGCGTGCTCGGGGATCGAGGTGGTGAGGGCCGCGACGATGGCCCCGGTCTCCTCGTGGGCGCAGAGCTTGAGGGTGATGGCCGCGCGGATCACCGCCTCCTGCCACTCCAGCGGCACGGCCAGGTTCCGCACCCAGCCGCGCCAGTAGGCGGTGGTCTCGCCCAGCATCCGCTCGCAGGTGGCGGCGAGGTCGGCGTCGAAGCCCTCGTCGGGGCCGAGAAACATCGCCACCGGCTGCTCCAGTCGGAACAGGCGCTCGGCGGTGATGTGCGAAACCGGCGCGTCGGTGGTCAGCCGCAGGGTGGTCTCGCCGCCGACGAAGCGGATGTGGTTGGAGCCGGTGGTGCGCTCGGCCGGGCGTTCGCCCCAGTTGACCATCGGCCGCGCGCGGATGCGGATCTTGGGCGTGCCGACCAGCGGGCGCACCAGGCGGATAATGGCGAGGGGGCGATAAATCCTGCCGAACTGCCGATAGCGGGGGCAGAAGTCGATGATCTGGACCACCGCCCCGTCGGCGTCGGTGATCTCGGTGCAGAGCACCGGGGTGTTGCGCAGATAGCTCTGGGCGACGTGCGCCTGGTTCTCGACCTGGACGTCCCAGAACCCATGAGCGTCGGGGTTTGCGTCGGGGTCGTCGCCGAGCAGGGCGCAGAACATGGGGTCGCCGTCGACGCGGGGCGCGCAGGCCCAGGCCAGTCGTCCGGCGCGGTCGATGAGGCCGCTGGCCGCGCAGTTGCCGATCGGGAAGAGGTCGAGAGTCTGGGTCATTCGTCAGGAATTCGCGAAGCGCCTCCAGGTTCTTGCCGATTGTGCCGTCCGGCCGTTCTCGAATCGACCCCGATCGGGGAAAGACTCCCTTCCCCCGCGGGTTGGGCCATAGTGCGACCGACCCCGAACCGGCAGATGGAGGCCAGATGATCCGCGCCCGCCGCGCCCGCATTGTCGCGACCCTTGGCCCGGCCAGCCGCGAGGCCGGCAAGGTCGTGCAACTCGCCATGGCCGGCGCCGACGTGTTCCGCGTGAACTTCAGCCACGGCGTCCACGAGGAGCATGCGCGGACCATCGCCAATGTGCGCGCCGCCGAGGCGGCCGTCGGCCGGCCGCTGGCGGTGCTGGCCGACCTGCAGGGCCCGAAGATCCGGCTGGGCGAGTTCGCCGACCGCAGCGTGCGGTTGAAGGTCGGCCAGGACTTCCGGCTCGACGTCTCGGAGGAGCCGGGCGACGCCAGCCGCGTCGGGGTGCCGCTGGCCGAGGTGTTCAGCGTGCTGCGGCCGGGCTCGGACATTCTGCTCGACGACGGCAAGGTGCGGCTGCGGGTGCGCCGCAACGGCCCCGGCTTCGCCGAGACCGAGGTGCTGTCCGGCGAGACCCTGTCGAACCACAAGGGCCTGAACCTGCCGGGCCACGCCATTCCGGTGCCGGCCCTGACCGCCAAGGACCGTGAGGACCTGGCCTTCGCGCTTCAGCAGAACGTCGACTGGGTGGCGCTCAGCTTCGTGCAGCGCGCCTCGGACATGGCCGAGCTGCGCCAGATCGTGCAGGGCCGCGCCGCGGTGCTCGCCAAGATCGAGAAGCCGGCGGCGATCGAGGCGCTCGACGAGATCCTCGACCTCTGCGACGGGGTGATGGTGGCCCGCGGCGACCTGGGGGTGGAATTGAACCCCGAGGACGTTCCGGTAGTGCAGAAGTCGCTGGTCCGCGCCGCGCGCACGCGCGGCATCCCGGTGATCATCGCCACCCAGATGCTCGAGTCGATGATCCACGCCCCGACCCCGACGCGGGCCGAGGCCTCCGACGTGGCCGGCGCGGTCTATGAGGGCGCCGACGCGGTGATGCTGTCAGCAGAGACCGCGGCCGGCGAATTTCCGGTCGAGGCGGTGACGATCATGAACCGCATTCTGACGAGGGTGGAGCAGGACCCGCGCTGGCCCGAGCTGATGCGCGCCGAGTACCCGGTCGAGGACGCCGACGCCGACGCCCTGGTGGCCGCCGCCAGCCGCGCGGCCGAGACCGCCTCGACCGCCTGCATCGCGGCGTTCACGACCACCGGGCGCACGGCCTTGCGGCTGGCGCGCGAGCGGCCGCTGCAGCCGACCCTGGCCCTGACCCCGAACCTGCACGCCGCGCGCAAGCTGGCCCTGGTCTGGGGGGTGGAGCCGCGGGTGGTGCCGCAGGTCGGCGACGCCGAGGAACTGGCCAAGCTGGCGGTCGACCAGGCGATGGCCGCGGACCTGGCCCAGCCCAACCAGCGGGTGATCATCCTGGCCGGCCTGCCGATGGGCTCGCCCGGGGCGGCCAACATCCTGCGCATCGCCCACGCGCCGCGGCGCTGAGCGGGCCTAACGCGCGTCCTCGAGCGCCAGGCGCGCGCCGCGCTCGGCGATCATGATGGTCGGGGTGTTGGTGTTGCCGGATGTGATGGTCGGCATCACCGAGGCGTCGATCACCCGCAGGCGCTCCAGGCCGATCGCCCTTAGGCGCTCGTCGACCACCGCCGCCGGATCGGACGGCAGGCCCATCCTGGCGGTCCCGACCGGGTGGAAGATCGTCGTGCCGATGTCGCCGGCCGCCCGGGCCAGGGAGGCCTCGTCGTCGCCCACGGACGGGCCCGGCAGGTGCTCCTGCGGCGTGAAGCGCGCCAGCGCGGACTGGGCCATCAGCCGGCGGGTCACGCGGATCGCATCGGCGGCCACGCGCTGGTCCTCGGGCGTCGCCAGATAGTTCGGCGCGATGCGCGGCGCAGCCGACGGATCGAGCGAGCGCAGGCGCACCGTCCCGCGCGAGGTGGGGCGCAGGTTGCAGGCCGAGACCGTCACCGCCGGGAACCGGTGCAGCGGCTCGCCGAACCGGTCCAGGGACAGCGGCTGGACGTGGAACTGGATGTTCGCGCGCTCGTGCTCGGGCGACGAGGTCGTGAAGATGCCGAGCTGCGACGGGGCCATGGTCAGCGGCCCGCGCCGGAACAGCGCGTACTCGGCCCCCATCAGCCCGCGGCCCAGCAGCGAGTGGTAGGTTTCGTTCAGGGTCTTTACGCCATGGACCCGATAGATGGCCCGCTGCTGCAGATGGTCCTGCAGGTTGCGGCCGACCCCCGGGCGGTCGGCGACCACCGGCACGCCCAGTTCGCCCAGCCAGTCGGCGGGGCCGACCCCCGAGAGCTGCAGGATCTGCGGCGAGCCGATCGCGCCGGCGGCCAGGATCACTTCGCCCTGCGCGCGGGCCTCGAACGTTCGGCCGCCACGCCGGAAGCGGACGCCGACCGCACGGCGATCCTCGAACAGCACCCGCTCGACCAGGACGCCGGTCTCCAGGCGCAGGTTCGGACGCGCCAGCGCCGGCTTCAGGAAGCCCCGCGCCGCCGACCAGCGCAGGCCCCGCTTCTGGTTGACGTGGAACAGGCCGACGCCGGTGTTGTCGCCGGTGTTGAAGTCGGGCGTTGCTGGGACTCCCATCTGCGTCGCGGCCTGCGCGATGGCGTCCAGCACGTCCCAGCGCACCCGCGGCGCCTCGACCCGCCATTCGCCGCCGACGCCGTGATGTTCGCCCTCGCCCAGGAAGTGGTCGTCCAGGCGGCGGAAGATCGGCTGCACGTCGTCCCAGCCCCAGCCCGTCAGGCCGAGCTGCCGCCAGTGATCGTAGTCGGCGGTCTGGCCGCGCATGGAGATCATGGCGTTGATCGCCGAGCTGCCGCCGATCACCTTGCCGCGCGGATACTTGAGCGACCGTCCGTTGAGGCCCGGTTCGGCCTCGGTCTCGAACATCCAGTCCGAGCGGGGATTGCCGATGGCGAACAGGTAGCCGACCGGGATGTGGAACCACATCCAGTCGTCGCGACCGCCGGCCTCAAGCAGCAGCACGCGGTTGCGCGGATCCTGCGACAGCCGATTGGCCAGCACGCAGCCGGCCGAGCCCGCGCCGACCACGATGTAGTCGTATGCGCCTTCGAACGGGACTGCTTCCTCGACCATGTCCCTTCCATCGGCGACCGCGGGCCGTTCGCCAAGTCCCTTCAGTCGGAACCGGGCGCAAGACACGCGGCTAGCCGCCCGGTGGCGTTTCCGCGAAGGCGGGCAGGTCGTCCGGGATGACGTGGAAGGGCTGCTTCTGGGCCGTGAAGATGGCCATGCGCGGCCCGCCGAACTGGGCGGGGTCGTCCAGGGTCCCGACCCGCACGATCACCGCTTCCAGGCCGGGCCGGCGGGTGACCAGCGGCGTGCCGCAGTCGGCGCAGAACTCGCGGGTGACGGCGTCTTTCAGGTCGGGGCGAGTGAAGCTGGCCGGAGCGCCCTGCGTCCAGCTAAAGCCTGCGGTCGGCATCAGCATGAACAGGTGCGGCGCGCCGCCGCTGATGTGCTGGCAGGCGCGACAGTGGCACTGGGCCTTGAGGAACGGCGCGCCTTGCGCTGCATAGCGGACCTTGCCGCAATAGCATCCACCGATGAAGCTCATGCCGCGCTCTCCCTTTTGATCGGCCGTAGGCTGGCCGGGGAGCGGAGTCGCCGCTAGTGTCGTAAACGACATTTTTCGGGCAATTTTGGACATGACGCACGTCGAGGTGCTGATCCTGGCAGGCGCGATGCCCTCAAGCGTCGCCCTGACCTTTGACGTCTTGGCGACCGCCAACCTGCTGGGGGCGCGGCGCGGCGCACCGTTCGAGGTCGCGGCCAGCGGCTCGGGGGCGGCCGCCTGGTCGCAGGTGCTGGGTCTGCCCGCTCCGCGGGCCGGATGGCGTCCGCAGCTGCTGATCGTGCCGGGCCTGGGGCTGACCGACGCCGAGGCGGTCGAGCGGCGGCTGGGGGACGCGGACATGCGAGAAGCCCAGGCCCGACTGGTCCGCGCCGCCGCGGAAGGGGCGGAGGTCGCGACCTCCTGCTCGGGCGCCTTCCTGGTCGCCCGGGCCGGCCTGCTGGCGGGGCGGCGGGCGACCACCTCCTGGTGGCTGGCGCCGCTGCTGGCGCGGCTGCACCCTGAAGTCGACATCACCGCGGACCAGCTGATCGTGCGTGACGGCGCGGTGACCACGGCGGGCGCCTCGCTGGCCCAGATGGACCTGATGCTGAGCCTGACGGCCCGGTTCGCCGGGCCGTCGCTTGCGGATCGCTGCGCCCGCTACCTGCTGCTTGAGGAGCGCCGCTCGCAATCGCGCTACATGGCGCTGAGCTTCCTGGCGGCGGCCGACGAGGGGGTGGCGCGGGCCGAGGCCTGGGCCCGCGTACGGCTGGACCAGGATCTGAAGATCGCCGACCTTGCCGCAGCGGCCGGGCTGGCCCCGCGCACCTTTGCGCGGCGGGTGGAGAAGGCTTGCGGCATGTCGCCGATCCGCTTCCTCCAGCGGCTGCGGATCGAGGCCGCCACCGACCTGATCGAGACCACCAGGCTGCCGGTCGAAGAGATCGCCCGCCGGGTCGGCTACGCCGATCCATCGGCCCTGCGGAGGATCATGCAGCGCGACGGCGGCCTGCGGCCCAGCAGCGTGCGGAGGGCGGGCTAGGGGCGTCGCTCGTTCGTCCCAGGAGCGGCTGGCCAGCGGCGACGCGCCGAACGAGGCTTGTAGTGTAATCGATTGTCTGGACACTGAGGTCCAACGAGCGATGGCTGCGCCGGGCGGACTGGCGGCCACAGAGCGGAGGACGAGGGCGCATCGTGATGCGGCAGAGCTTTACCTGGTGGTCGTTCACCATGGGCCGAGACGTCGAGCCGGAAGCCTTTCTGCGCGAAGCGGCGCGGGCGGGCGTGCAAGGCGTCGAGATGCTGCCGCAGGCCCATTGGCCGATCGCGCGCGACCTCGGGCTCGAACTGGTGACGGTCACCGGCCACAAGCTGGAGGAAGGCTTCAACGACCCGGCCCGCCATGCGGGGCTGCAGGGCGACGTGCGGCGGATGATCGACACGGCGGCGGAGGGCGGGGCCCTGGCGGTGATCGTGTTCGCGGGAAATCGGTTCGGCGATGGCGACGACGATCGCGCCATCGCCGCCTGCGTGGAGGGCCTCGCGCCCTTAGCGGCGCATGCGCACGGCGCGGGGGTGCGGCTGCTGATCGAGCTGCTCAACAGCAAGGTCGATCATCCAGGGCAGCAGTGCGATCGGACCGCGTTCGGGGCGCAGGTCGTGCGCGGGGTCGGCTCGCCGGCCCTGAAGCTGCTCTATGACGGCTATCATATGCAGTTGATGGAGGGCGACCTCAGCCGCACCATCAAGGCGAACTTCGATCTGATCGGACATGTGCACACGGCCGGCGCGCCCGGGCGACGGGACCTGGACGACAGGCAGGAGATCAACTGGCGCGGCGTCGCCGGCCTGCTCCGCCATCTCGGCTATGACCAGTGGGTCGGCCATGAGTTCATTCCGCGCGGCGAGCCGATCGCCGCGCTCAAAGAGGCCGTGGCGCTGTTCGATGCGCCCGGACGCGAGGCGTAAGGTTTGACGATGCAGTTCGACGCGATCGTGGTGGGCTCAGGCATCAGCGGCGGCTGGGTCGCCAAGGAGCTGTGCGAACGCGGCCTCAAGGTGCTGATGCTGGAGCGCGGGCCGCATATCGAGCACGGGACGGATTACAGCCACGAGGAAGCCGGGCGGCTGCGATGGCGCGATGACCAGATTCCCGACGATGAGAAGGCGCTGCACTACCCGTACTATGTCGGCGTCAGCTATGCGATGTTCAACTCGAACAAGAAGTTCTGGGCCAGCGACCACGACTATCCGTACGAGCAGGCCGAGGGAAAGCCGTACCGCTGGATCCGCGGCTATCACCTGGGCGGGCGCTCGCTGACCTGGGCGCGGCAGTCCTATCGCTGGGCGCCGGACGATTTCGAATCCAACCTGCGGGACGGGCACGGCGTCGACTGGCCCATCCGCTACGAAGATCTTGAGCCCTGGTACGATCACGTCGAGGCGTTCGTCGGGGTCAGCGGCAATTACGACGAGGTCCCGCAGCTGCCGGACGGTGATTTCCTGCCGCCGTTCCCGTTCAACTGCGTCGAGGAGGACGCCCAGGGCCGCATCGAAGCGGCGTTCCCGACGCGGCGCTTCCTGATGGGTCGCTGCGCGAACCTGAGCCGGGTGGCCAAGCCGCAGATGGACCTGGGGCGCAAGCGCTGCGAGGGCTATGTGCGCTGCCACCACGGCTGTCCGCTGGGGGCGGCGTTCTCGACCCAGGCCGCGACGCTGCCGGCGGCGCGGGCGACCGGCAACCTGACCGTGATCACCGACGCCATCGTCGAGAGCGTGGTCTATGACGCCGCGGCCGGACGGGTCACGGGCGTGCGGGCGATCGACCGGCTGAGCAAGGTCGCCACGACCTACGAGGCCAGGATGGTGTTCCTCAACGCCTCGGCGATCAACTCGGCGGCGCTGCTGCTGAACTCGCGCTCGGAGGCGTTCCCGCGCGGGCTGGCCAACGGCAGCGACCAGGTCGGGCGCAACCTGATGGACCATGTCGGCTGCGGCCAGATCGTCGGGACCTATCCGGCCGGTTTCGAGGACCAGCCCTGGCAGGCCGACCGGCCGACCGGCATCTACATCCCGCGCTATTCGGGGATCACTGAGACCGACAAGCCCTACCTGCGCGGCTTCGGCATGCAGGGCGGGGCGCGCAAGATCCGCCGCCGCGACGGCGAGGGGCGCGTCTGGGTGCTGTCGCTGGGGCCGTTCGGCGAGGTGCTGCCCGATCCGGAGAACCGGGTGACGCTGTCGGCCTCGCGGGTCGACAGCTGGGGGATCCCGCTGCCGCGCATCGAGGCCGCGCACGGGGCCAACGAGCAGGCGATGATGCGCGAGGCGGCCCGCGACGCCGCCGCCATGCTGGCCGCCGCCGGCTGCACTGACATCACCCCCTGGGAGGAGGCAGGCGCCCAGCTCACGCCGCCAGGCGACCGCATCCACGAGATGGGCACGGCCCGCATGGGCCGCGATCCCGCGACGTCGGTGTTCAACGGCTGGGGCCAGGCGCATGAGGCGCCGAACCTATTCTGCTCCGACGGCGCGGTGATGACCTCCAGCGCGTCGATGAACCCCTCGCTCACCTACATGGCGCTCTCGGCCCGCACCGCCAACTACGCGGCCGACCTGCTCGAACAGGGAGCGCTCTCGTAAGGCCCGGGTTAGGCCCTACGCCGCCGAGACGCTGGCCGGGATAGCGCTCTTGGCCTGGGCCTTGGCGCTGGCGAGATAGGCGCGCAGGGCGGCGGCCAAGTCGAAGAGCAAGGTCTCGAATTTGCCCTCGTCGGCCTCCAGCAGGGTGAAGCGGAAGCCCTGCAGGTCGGAGTTGAAGCCGGTGGAGAGCGGCACCACGCAGATGCCGGTGCTGGCCAGCAGGTGCAGCACGAAACGCTGGTCCAGCGCCGCGCTCAGGTGCGGGGCGATGATCGTCGAGGCGACCTCGGAGGCCGGCAGCGACTGCGCCAGGTCCAGGGCCCCGTGCCGGAACACAGCGGTCATGTAGAAGGCGCCGCGGGCCGGGTGGATGGTCAGTTCCGGGATCGCCGACAGCACCTCGACGGCGCGCTTGGCGCGGCGGTCGTAGGCCGAGACGCGCTGCTCCAGGTACGGATAGTACCGCGCGTCGCCCATCACCCGCGGCAGCACCCGCTGGGGCAGGGTGGTGGCGCAGACCTCGAGCATCTTGGTCTCGAGCAGCGAGCGGGCGAAGCGGTCGAAATCGGCGTCGCGGTCACGGTTGTAGACCTCGATCCAGCCGCAGCGGGCGCCTGGCCAGGGGAACTCCTTGGAGATCCCGCGCATGGCGATGGCCGGCACCTCGCCGATCACCGAGGCCAGCTTGCGCATGTCCGAGCCGGGATAGGCGAGGTTCGAATAGATCTCGTCGGAGATCAGGAACAGGCCATAGCGGCGGGCGATGTCGACGATCGCCGCCAGGGTTTCCTGCGGATAGACGAAGCCGGTCGGGTTGTCGGGATTGATGATCAGGATGGCGGCGATCTGCGGATTGGCCGCGACCTTGGATTCCAGGTCGGCCAGGTCCGGCTTCCAGCCGTTCTGCGGATCCAGGCGATAGGTGATGTGCGGGGCGCCGGCGTGGGCGGCCTCGGCCGAGGAATGGGTCGGATAGGCCGGGTTCGGTCCGATCACCCGCGCGGCCGGGTGCAGCGCGCCGTAGATGGTCGAGATCGCGTCGCCCAGGCCATTGAAGAACAGGATGTCCTCGGCGGTGATCTGGATGCCGCCCTCCAGGTTCCGCTCATTGGCGATGTAGGCGCGGGTGTCGTCCAGGCCGCGGGTCGGCGAATAGGCGAAGCTCAGGTCGTCGGCGGCCACCTCGCCGACAATCTCCTTGATCCAGGCCGGCGGGTTCTCGCCCTTGGCCACCGGGTCGCCGATGTTCTCCCAGCGGATCGGCTGGCCTGCGGCGGCGATGGCCTTGGCGACCTCCACGATCTGGCGGATTTCGTAGCGGAGGTTGTCGGCCCCAGGGTGGACAATGGCGGTGCGCAAGGCGGTTTGCTCGATCGAACTAAGCTCGGGCGGTTCTGATCCTAGATTGCGACGGCGAACGCAAGCCGCGCTTCACCGCAGGGGCCCGACGGACGCCGTCGATGCGGGCCTCGCCAATGGAGGCGCCATCGCCGTTCCAGCGGCCTAACGCACCCGGACCTGGACGCCGGTGCGGCTGCGGCCCTGGACGTCGATGCGCCGGCCGGTGCGTTCGAACAGCAGGTCGACCCGTTCCTCGCCGATCCGCAGGCCGTCGACCTCCAGCCGGTCGATGCCGATCGGCAGGCGCGGTTCGCTGACCCGGATCTCGCGGTTCCAGCCGTCGACCGAGAGGCCGAGCACCGCCTGCAACATCATGAAGATCGAGCCGGCGGCCCAGGCCTGGGGCAGGCAGGCGACCGGATAGGCGACCGGCGGCTCGCCGGCCATGCGCGGGAAACCGCAGAACAGCTCGGGCAGCCGCATCTCGAAGGTGTTGGCGGTCTCGAACAGGCCCGAGGTCAGGTTCACCACCCCTTCGCGCTCGCCGTAGTTGGCCAGGCCCATGGCGCAGACGGCGGTGTCGTGCGGCCAGACCGACCCGTTGTGATAGCTCATCGGATTGTAGCGCGGCTCGCCGTTGGCCAGGGTCCGCACGCCCCAGCCGGAGTCGAAGTCGGCCGACATCAGCCGCTCGACCACCTTGCGGCCGCGCTCGGGGCTGGGCAGGCCCGAGAACAGCAGGTGGCCGGGATTGCTGCTCAGCACGCGGCAGAGCTCGCCCTTGCCGTCGATGGCGATGCCGTAGAACTGGTGCTCCTCCATCCAGAAACGGCGCTCGACCGCGTCGCGGATCTGTTCGGCGCGCGCGGCCCAGCGGGCGGCGTTGTCCTGGTCGCCCCGGTGGTGCGCCAGCCGGGCCATGGCGCGGTAGGCGGCGAAGGCGTAGCCCTGCACCTCGACCAGGGCGATCGGACCGTCCGGGAACCGTCCGTCGGCGTGGAAGACGCTGTCCTCGGAGTCCTTCCAGCCCTGGTTGGCGAGACCGGATTCCTTGCCGCGCTTGTAGTCGATCAGGCCATCGCCGTCGGAATCGCCGAACTGCTCGATCCAGCGGATCGCCGCGGTCAGCGCCGGCCAGAGGTCGTCGATCAGCACCAGGTCGCGGGTGCGCTCGGCATAGGCCCCGGCCAGGGCCACGAACAGCGGCGTGGTGTCGACCCCGCCGTAGTAGCGGGCGAACGGCACCTCGCCCATGGCCGGCATCTCGCCCTTGCGGGTCTCGTGCATGATCTTGCCGGGGGCTGAGTCACGGAAGGCCGACACCTCCTCGGCCTGGTGTGCGGCCAGGTAGGTCAGCACCCCGCGCGCCAGCGACGGTTCGAACCACAGGATCTGCCAGGCGGTGATGATCGCGTCGCGGCCGAAGGCGGTCGAGAACCAGGGAATGCCGGCATACGGATAGGGGCCGGTCTCCATCCGCGTGGTCAACAGCGCCAGGTCGGCGCGCGATTTCTCCAGCCACTCGTTGAACAGCCGTCCGGAGCTCTTGATGCGGGCCCCGTGGCGGCGGCGCGCGCGCATGTCCCAGCGGGCGCGGGCGGCGGCGTAGCGGAAGCGCTCGCGGCCCGGGGTCGGGGCGCTGCTGGCGCCGATCTCGAGGTAGAGCTCCAGCCGACCCTCGGGCTGCAGCGAATACATGTAGTCGGCGCGTTGGCCGCTGATCCGCGCCGGCGGGTCGGAGAAGGTGATCAGGCTGGTGCGCTCGACCCCGTCCAGGCCGTCGTAGCGGAACCGCACGCTGCGGCCGTCGACCGTCGGCGGGTGCAGGCGGCCGCGCTTGTCGCGGTGCAGCCCGCGGACCTCGAACATGTCGCGGAAGTCGGCGCCGAACTCCACCGACAGCGGGATCAGCACCACGTCGCGGCTGTAGTTGACGCAGCAGATCCGCTCGTAGAGCCGCTCCTCCCACAGGAAGCGCTTGCGCTCGACGTGCAGCACGCCGGGCGGCCCCACCGGTCCGCCGGGATAGGGCAGGGCCTGGTTGGCGCCGTGCGAGGTAAAGAAGACGTTGTCCTGGGCGATGGCCGCCGACAGCAGCGAGGCGGGGCGGCCGCCCAGCAGCAGCCGGAAGGTCGACAGGATGCGGGTGTCGTTGTGGAACAGCCCGTCGCCCGCGCCGATGATGTCGCCGAAGGCGTCGGCCACCACGAAGGTGTCCTTGTCCTTGAGGGCGAACAGCCGGTGCGGAACCCGAGGTTCGCCCGTCTCACCCGTTTCGACCGGCGCGTCCGGCGCCGGCGCGAGATCGTCCATCGGCCCTACCTCAGGCGCTCGCCGCCAGGGCGACGCCGCGTTCGGGGCGAGCGCCGACCAGCCGGGCGTAGAGGTCGAGATAGCGCCGGGCCATGGCCACGCTCGAGAAGCGCTCGTCGAATCTGCGCCGCACCCCGCGGCGGTTCAAGCTCGGGATCCTGCTGATGGCGTCGATCGCCTCGTCGTCGTTGGCGACGATGAAGCCGGTCACCCCGTCGTCGATCACCTCGGGCACCGAACCGCAGCCATAGGCGATCACCGGGGTGCCGCAGGCCATGGCCTCGATCATCACCAAGCCGAACGGCTCGGGCCAGTCGATCGGGAACAGCAGCGCCCGGGCGCCGCCGAGGAAGTCCGATTTCTCGTCGTCGCCGATCTCGCCGACGAACTCGACCAGCTTCTGGCCGATCAGCAGCGGCTCGATCTTCTCCTGGAAGTAGCGCAGGTCGGCGGCGTCGACCTTGGCGGCGATCTTCAGCGGCAGGCCGGCGCGCTTGGCCAGGGCGATCGCCCGGTCCGGGCGCTTTTCCGGCGAGATCCGACCGAGGAAGGCGAGGTAGTCGCCCGGGCCGTATCGGGGCGCGTAGAGGTCGGCCTGCATGCCGTGGTGCACTGTGCCGGCCCAGTTGGCGAAGGCCAGCGGCTGGCGCTGGGCGTCCGAGATCGAGACCAACGGGAACTGCTGCCAGCGCCAGTAGACCCCCGGCAGGTCCTTCAGGTCGAGACGTCCGTGCAGGGTGGTCAGGGTCTTGCCGGCCACGTCCTCGAAGAACGGGAAGTGGATCATGTCGGTGTGCAGGTGGATGATGTCGAACTCGTCGGCGCGGCGGCGCACGTCCCAGAGCATCGACATGTGCGCGGCCAGGTCGGACTTCAGCTGCGCCGGATCGAGGCGGATCGCCTGGTCGCGGACCTTGACCAGCTGGGCGGTCGTCTGCGCCTCGGCGCTGGCGAACAGCGTCACCTGATGGCCGAGGTGAACGAGGGCGTCGGTGAGATGGGCGACCACCCGTTCGGTTCCACCGTAGAAGCGGGGCGGCACGGCCTCATAAAGCGGTGGAACTTGAGCGATCCTCATCACGCGGGCTCCTGGCTGTGGACGGGCGGCGGGCGTCTGGACGCGCCAAGCGACCGCAGGGGTAGTTCGTGACCGCCCGGTCTGGTTCCGAATCAGCCGGCGCTTTTCCGCCCTCGCGGCGTGAATCGGTGGCGCGTTCGTCGCCGTGCTGCGTTATGGGCGAACCATGATCGAGAGCTATGCAACTGCGGCCGAGCTGGCCGCCGCCGCCGCCGCCGCCACGACGCAGGCGCTGGCCGGAGCCTTGGCGCAGCGCGGGGCCGCCAGCCTGGTCGGCACCGGCGGGCGCTCGCCCGCGCCGGTCTACGACCTGCTCGCCCAGGCCGAGCTGGACTGGAGCCGCATCGCGGTCACGCTGTCCGACGACCGCTTCGTGCCGATCGCCTCGCCGGACTCCAACGAGCGGCTGGTGCGCGAGCGGCTGCTGACCGGGCCGGCCGCCGCGGCGCGGTTCGTGCCGATCAGCGTCGCCGCCGACAGCGTCGAGGCCGCCGCCGACAAGGTGGAGGCTGACGTGCGCGCCATGGCGCCCTATGACGTCATGCTGCTGGGCATGGGGGAGGACGGCCACGTCGCTTCGCTCATACCCGGTTCGCCTGCGCTGGATCTGGGCATGGATCCACGCGGAACACGCTTCTGCCTGGGAATACCCGCCGGGGTCGGTTCGCCGCCGCTGGCGCGGGTCACCATGACCATGCCGGCTCTCCTGCAGGCTCGGCTGATCCTGGTGCTCATCTCCGGGGCCAAGAAGCGTGACATCGTGGAGAAGGGGAACGGTCTGCCCGTGCACGCGCTGCTCGAACAGGCTAAAGCGCCTGTGCGCGTTCTCTGGACCCCCTGAAAGAGTCGGAGCCAGTCATGCCTGTCGCGTTGCATCCCGTCACCGCCGCCGTCACCGCCCGCATCGTCGAGCGCAGTCGTCAGTCCCGCGCGGACTACCTGAAACGGATGGAGGCGGCGCAGCACGACGGTCCGGGGCGGGCCAAGCTGTCCTGCGCCAACTGGGCCCACGCCTTCGCCGCCGAGTCGGACGGCGTGAAGCAGAAGATGCGCAACCCGACCGCGCCGAACATCGCCATCGTCTCGGCCTACAACGACATGCTCAGCGCCCACCAGCCGCTGGAGCGCTTTCCGGCGATCATCAAGGCCGCCGCGCAGGAGGTCGGGGCTGCGGCCCAGTACGCCGGCGGCGTGCCAGCCATGTGCGACGGCGTCACCCAGGGTCGCCCGGGCATGGAGCTGTCGCTTTTCTCGCGCGACGTCATCGCCATGTCGACGGCGGTCGCCCTGACTCACGACGCCTTCGACGGCGCCCTGATGCTGGGAATCTGCGACAAGATCGTCCCAGGCCTGACGATCGGGGCGCTGGCCTTCGGCCACCTGCCGGTGATCTTCGTGCCCGGCGGGCCGATGAGTTCGGGCCTGTCCAACGCCGAGAAGGCCCGCGTGCGCGGCCTGTTCGCCGAGGGCAAGGCGACCCGCGACGAGCTGCTCGACAGCGAGATGAAGTCCTATCACGGTCCGGGCACCTGCACCTTCTACGGCACCGCCAACTCCAACCAGATGATGATGGAGATGATGGGGCTGCATCTGCCGGGCTCGGCCTTCGTGCACCCGAACACCCCGCTGCGCGACGCCCTGGTCGCCGCCGCGCCCAAACGGGCCATCGAGATCGCCCAGGGGACCAACGCCTACACCCCGATGTCGGCGGTGGTGGACGAAAAGGCCATCGTCAACGCGCTGGCCGGGCTGCTGGCGACCGGCGGCTCGACCAACCACACCCTGCACCTGATCGCCATGGCGCGGGCGGCGGGCGTGCTGATCGACTGGTCGGACTTCGATGAACTTTCCAAGGTCACGCCGCTGCTGGCGCGGGTCTATCCGAACGGCAGCGAGGACGTGAACGCGTTCCACGCGGCCGGCGGCATGGCCTTCGTGGTGCGCGAACTGCTCGACGCGGGCCTGGCGCATGAGGACGTCGTCACCGTCGCCGGCCAGGGCTTGCGCCACTATCAGACCGAGCCGTTCCTGGAGGACGGCAAGCTGGTCTGGCGCGAGGGAGCCAAGGAAAGCCTGAACCGCGACATCCTGCGGCCGGCCTCCGATCCGTTCCAGCCCGAGGGCGGCATCCGGTTGCTGACCGGCCCGCTCGGCCGGGCGGTGATCAAGACCTCGGCGGTCAAGGACGAGAACCTGGTGGTCGAGGCCCCGGCCATCGTCTTCGAGGACCAGGACGACCTGCTGGAGGCGCACAAGCGCGGCGAGCTGAACCGCGATTTCATCGCCGTGGTCCGCTTCCAGGGGCCGACCGCCAACGGCATGCCCGAGCTGCATAGCCTGACGCCGGTGCTCGGCGTGCTGCAGGACAAGGGCTTCAAGGTGGCGCTGGTCACCGATGGGCGGATGAGCGGCGCCTCGGGCAAGGTGCCGGCCGCGATACACGTGAGCCCAGAGGCCGCTCATGGCGGTCCGCTGTCGCAGGTGCGCGACGGCGACGTGATCCGACTGGACGCGCACGCCGGAACATTGGAGATCAAGCTCGATTCCGCGCAGTTCGCCGCGCGGGAGAAGGTCAGCGTCGCCCAGCCCGGTTTCGGCTATGGCCGTGAGCTGTTCGGCTGGATGCGCCGGGCGGCCGCGCCAGCCGAACAGGGCGGCGGCGCGCTATTCGGAGACGTTGCGTGAAGACCATCTATACCGGCCTGGTCGGGGACATCGGCGGCACCAACGCGCGGCTGGCCGTGGTCGATACAACCGGCCGGATCCGCAACCCGAAGACCTATCCGGCAGCCGAATACGGGTCGCTGACCGAGGTGATCAGCGAGTATCTGGAGACCACGGTCGGCCGGCAGAAGGTGCACACCGCGGCGATCGCCGTGGCCGGCCCGGTGGTCGACGGCGAGATCGAGTTCACCAATCTCGACTGGCGGGTGTCGGAGGGCGAGCTGATCGGCACCTTCGAATTCCACTCGGCCCGGCTGATCAACGATTTCGCGGCCCAGGCCCTGGCCGCGCCGGTGCTCGACCCCGACGACCTGAAGACCATCGGCCCGGCGATACGCGGGGCCGAGGGCGCGCCGATCCTGGTGCTGGGGGCCGGCACCGGCTTCGGCGTCTCGATGGTGGTGCGCACCGACCGCGGCGACATCGCCGTGCCTTGCGAAGGCGGCCATGCGGGCTTTGCGCCCTATGACGGGGTCGAGGCGGCGATTTGGGCTTCGCTGCGCCGGACCTACGGCCGGGTCTCGATCGAACGGATTCTCTCGGGGCCGGGGCTCTACGCGCTCTACCGCGGCTTGGCCGACGTGCGCGGCGTGCCCGCGGAGCTGCGGGACGAGAAGGAAGTGCTGGCCGCCGGCCAGAAGGGCGGCGACCTGCTGGCCGAGGAGACCCTCGACCGCTTCTGCGAGATCCTGGGTTCGGTGGCCGGCGACATCGCCCTGACCTGCGGCGCGCGCGGCGGGGTCTATGTCTCGGGCGGCATCGCCCCGCGGCTGGCCGACCGGCTGGCGAGCGGCGGCTTCCGCCGGCGGTTCGAGGACAAGGGCCGGCTGTCCGACTACACCCGCGACATCCCCACCTATCTGATCGTCCACCCCTACGCGGCGCTGGTCGGCGCCGCCCGCGTGCTCGAGCAACTGGAAGGAAACCCGCTGTGACCCTCGCCGAGACCCTCAAGCTCGCCCCGGTGGTGCCGGTCCTGATCATCGAGGACGCGGCCCAGGCCGTGCCGCTGGCCAAGGCGCTGGTGGCGGGCGGGCTCTACGCGCTGGAGGTCACCCTGCGCACGCCGGTGGCGCTGGACTGCATCCGCCGCATCGCCGGCGAGGTCGAGGGCGCGGTGGTGGGGGCGGGCACCATCACCACCGCCCAGGCGCGGCAGTCGGCGGCCGACGCCGGAGCACGGTTCGGCGTCAGCCCCGGCCTGATCGACGGCGAGGGCGTCGACGGGGCCTTGCCGCTGCTGCCCGGGATCGCCACCGCCAGCGAGCTGATGCGCGGTCTGCGCGCCGGCTTCACCCACTTCAAGCTGTTCCCGGCCAATGTGGTCGGCGGGACCGCTGCGCTGAAAGCCTTCGCCAGTCCCTTCCCGCAGGCGAGCTTCTGCCCGACCGGCGGGATCGACGCCAAGAACGCCCCCGACTATCTGGCCCTGCCCAATGTGATCTGCGTCGGCGGCAGCTGGGTGGCGCCGGCGGACGCCGTCCGCGCCGGCGACTGGGGCAGGATCACCGAACTGGCCCGCGCGGCCTCGGCGCTGGGGAAGTCGTAGGCGCTGCGCCGCAACGCACGCGCCCCGCCCCATCCCGCCAACGCCGCGCGAATGGGTCCCGGTCTTCGGCTGCGCCGAAACCGGGACGACGCTCAGGGTTCCCCTAGCGCCCCTTGAACACCCCCGGCCGGCGCTCCTGGACCGCGCGGACGCCTTCGGCGAAGTCGTCGGTGGCGCGCAGGATGGTCTGCTCGGCGTGCTCGTGGGTGGTCTGGGCGCGGACCTGGGCGGCGAGGTCGCCGCGCAGGGTCTTGCGGGTGGCGATCACGGCGAGCGGCGCGTTCTCGGCGATCTCGGCGGCCAGGGCCTGGGCGGCGGGCAGCAGCTCGTGCAGCGGGACCATCTCGTCGGCCAGGCCCCAGGCCACGGCTTCCTCGCCCTTGATGCGGCGGCCGGTCAGGAACATCAGGTTGGCGCGCTGCACGCCGATCAGGCGGGGCAGGGTGTGGGTCAGGCCGAAGCCCGGATGGAAGCCGAGCTTGACGAAGTTGGCCGAGAACCGCGCCTCGGGCGCGACCACCCGGAAGTCGGCGACCAGCGCCAGGCCAAGGCCCGCGCCGACCGCCGCGCCCTGGACGGCGGCGACAATCGGGGTTTCGACCGCAAACAGCCGCACCGCCTGCTCGTAGAGGCTGTCGATGCCGCTCATCCCGGTGCCGCCGATGCCGGTCGGCGAGACCAGGTCGGCGCCGGCGCAGAACGCCCGGCCGGCGGCGGCCAGCACCACGGCGCGGATGTTGTTGTCGCGGTCCATCGCCTCCAGCGCGTCGGCGAGATCGCGCATCAGGTCGACCGAGACGTGGTTGTTGGCCGGCCGGTCGATGACGATTGTCGCCACGTGGCCGTCGGTGGTGAGGGTCAGGTGGTCGCCGTAAGCGGTCTTCATCGTCTCGATCCCATCAGGTTGCGGGCCACCACCCATTTGTGGACTTCGGTGGGGCCGTCGTAGATTCGCATGGTGCGCAGGCGGCTGGCCATCAGCTGCAGCGGCAGCTCCTTGGTCATGCCCATGGCGCCGAAGGTCTGCATCGCGCGGTCGACGATCTCCCAGGCCATCTCGGTGGCGTAGGCCTTGATCATCGAGATTTCCACCCGCACGTCGCGGCCCTGGTCCAGCTTCCAGGCGCAGTCGTAGGTCATCAGCCGGGCGGCGTGGATGCGGGTGGCGGCGTCGGCCACCCACCACTGGATCGCCTGGCGTTCCGACAGCGGCAGGCCGAAGGTCTTCCGCTGCGGCGCGTACTCGCAGATCATGTCCAGCGCCCGCTGGGCCATGCCGATCGACCAGGAGGCCATCTCGATGCGGCGGGTGCCCAGCCGCAGCTGCATGGGGGCGAAGCCGTGCCCCTCCTCGCCGAGCAGCTTCCAGCCCTCGACCCGGCAATCTTCCAGCGCCACCTCGTAGGTCGCCTGGCCGCCGATCATCGGGATCTTGCGCAGCACGTTGAAGCCGGGCGTCCCCTTGTCGACCAGAAAGGCCGACATGCCGCCGCGCGCGCCCTTCTCCTTGTCGGTCACCGCCATCAGGATGGTGAAATCGGCTTCCTCGGCGCGGCTGATCCAAATTTTCCGGCCGTTGATCACCCAGTCCTCGCCGTCGCGCACCGCCCGCGTGATCATGCCCGCCGGGTCGGCCCCGGCGCCGGGCTCGGAGATGCCGATGGCGCTGATCGTCTGGCCGGCGACGTAGGGGGCGAGATAGGCCTGGCGCTGGCGCTCGTTCACGGTGGCGGCCAGCATGCGCAGGTTCGGGCTGTCGGGCGGCAGGGTGTAGGGCGTGATGGTCTTGCCCAGCTCCTCGTTGACCCCGACCATCGCCACGGCCGGCAGGTCGACGCCGCCGACGTCCTCTGGGGCGTCCAGGCCCCAGAGGCCGAGCGACCTGGAGACGTCGTCGAGCCGGGCGTTCTCGGCCGCGCCGATGCCCAGGCCCTGGCCGTCGGCCTCACGGGCCAGGACGCCGGCTTCCAGCGGCATCAGCTCGTCCTGGACGAACCGCGCGACCAGTTCCTTGAGCATCCTGTGTTCGTCGGAGAGCGCGAAGTCCATGGTTCGTTTCCCCCTCGGGCCTGTTCTTCAGGCCATGGTTTCCGTGGCGGCGCGCAAGCGCCGAAGATGGTCGTCCAGGTCGCGGTCCAGCTGCTCGACCGGCCCGGCGAGGCCGAGCGCGAACCGGCGACCGAACGGCGCCTGGGGCAACAGCACCGCCACCATCCCGACCCCCTGCGCGAACAGGCTGCGCGAGAAGACGAAGCCCTGACGGCGGATGGTCGTCAGGTCTTCGGCCAGAGCGTCCACGTCGATCCGATGGTCGGGATCGGCGATGTTGATCCGGCGGACCAGCAGCTCGACGTCGCGCCGCGGCAGGCCGCTGAGCAGCAACTGGCCGATCCCGCTGCGCGCCAGCGGCCGGATGGTCCCCGGCGAGGGCGCATAGTGCAGCGGCTCATGCGAGTGCTCGACGTGGACGTAGTGCGCATAGAGGTCGCTCTGGGCCCCCAGCACGACGGTCTCGCCGGTCTCGTCCCGCATCGCCTTCATGAGCGGCAGGATGTTCATCCCGCCGAACAGGGTGTTGGGAACCCAGTCCCCCAGCACGGCGATGCGCATGGTCGGCAGGTAGGTGCGGCTGGCGCGGTCGTACTGAAGGTAGCCGAGCACGACCAAGCTCTTCAGCACCATGGCGCCGCTGGAGGTCGGATAGGATAGCTGGTGGCAAATGTCCTTCAGCGAAAGGGGCCGGCGGGCCCGGTCGAAGTATTCGAGGATTTCGAAGACGCGTTGAGCCGATTTCACTGCAGGGGAGGTCACCTGTCGAGCCGCCTTCCAGTTTTCCGCATATGTGAAAATGTAGCTGACGCGGGGGCGCCATTGCCAGCGTTGACGCGCGCCGCTTAGCTCGCTGCAATCGCGACAGAACAAGGGAGCCCAGGGTGTCGGACAAGAAGCAGCTGGCCAGCGAAGCCACCGGCCCGCTGAAGGGGATCCGGATTCTCGACCTGACCAGCGTAGTGTTCGGCGCCTATGCGACCCAGATGCTGGGCGACCAGGGCGCCGAGGTGATCAAGCTGGAGGACCCGGGCTCGGGCCGCGGCGCCGGCGGGGACATCATGCGCTGGCCGGGTCATACGCCGGAGGGCTGGCCGCGGGACCTGGGGCCCATCTTCCTGACCATCAACCGCAACAAGCGCTCGGTGGTGTTCAACCTGGCCGACCCGAAGTCACGCCGCAGCCTGGAGGCGCTGATCAAGAGCTGCGACGTGTTCGCCACCTCGATCCGCTATGAGGGCCTGAAGCGGCTGGGCCTGTCCTACGAAGAGGTCAAGGCGCTGCGGCCGGATGTGGTCTATGTGCACGCCGCCGGCTACGGCTCGGAAGGTCCCTATGCCGGCGAACCGGCCTATGACGACCTGATCCAGTCGGCCTCGGGCCTGGCCGACGTGCTGCCTCGAACCGATGGGAACCCGACGCCGCGCATCCTGCCCAGCCTGATCGCCGACAAGGTCTCGGGCCTGTTCATGTGCCAGGCGATCACCGCCGGCCTGCTGAGCCGCGAGCGCACCGGCCAGGGCCAGTTCATCGAGGTGCCGATGCTGGAATGCGTGACCAGCTTCAATCTGGTTGAGCACCTCTACGACCACGCCTTCGATCCGCCGACCGGCCAGTGGGGCTATCAGCGGGTGGTCAATCCGCACCGCAAGCCGTTCCCGACCAAGGACGGCTACATCGGCCTGCTGCCCTATACCGACAAGCAGTGGGACATCTTCTTCGACGTCGCCGGCTGGGGCGAGACCTTCGGCAAGGATCCGCGGTTCCAGGGCCTGGAGCGCGGCAAGAATATCCACGAGCTTTATGCCCTGGTCGAGACGGTGACGGTGACCAAGACCACCGACGAGTGGCTGGACCTGCTCAAACCGCTGTCGATCCCGGTGACGCGGACCAACCGGCTGGACGACCTGCCCGAGGACCCGCACCTGAAGGGCGTCGGCTTCTTCGAGAAGTACGACCATCCGCAGGCCGGGACCTATGTGACCATGAAGCCGCCGGTGAAGTTCACTGGAACTCCATCGAACATCCGCCGGCACCCGCCGCGGCTGGGCGAGCATACCGAAGAGGTGCTGGCGGAGGTGTCGCAGGGGGCCTGATGCGCATCGCGGTGGTCGGCAGTTCCGGGTCGGGCAAGTCGACCTTGGCCAAGAAGCTGGCCGGGGACCTGGGCCTGCCGCACATCGAGCTGGACGCCATCAACTGGCAGGCCGGCTGGAAGGATCTCAACAGCCACGATCCGGACGAGTTCGTCCGCCGGGTCGCCGCGGCGGTCGGCCAGGACGCCTGGGTCAGCGACGGCAACTACGGCAAGGTCCGCGACCTGGTCTGGAACCGGGCGACGCATCTCATCTGGCTGGACTACGAGCGCAGCGTGATCATGCCGCGGGTGATCAGGCGCTCCGTGCTGCGGGCGATCGACCGGACAGAGCTGTGGCCGGGCACGGGCAACCGCGAGGACTGGCGGATGTGGCTGTCCAGGGAGCACCCGATCCGCTGGGCCTGGGACACCTGGGCGCGGCGACGGGAAGAATACGCCGCGCGGGTCGGCGACCCGCGCTTTGCGCACCTGCAGGTCCACCGCCTGCGCCGTCCGCGCGAGGCGGAGCGGCTGGCGGAGAGGTTGAGCTAAAATGTCATCCCGGTTTGCGGAGCAAGACCGGGACCCATGAACACCGTATGGCGCCGGAGGCGACGCGGGCAGCGCCCAAATCTCTGGACCCGGCGCGAATGGGTCCCGGACAGCCGCTGCGCGGCTGCCGGGATGACACTCTGTCTGCGTCTCTAGACCGGCACGAACACCGGGACCGGCGGGCCGTTGTCGGTGGGCTGGAACTTCACCTTGACCTTCTGGCCGATGGACAGGGCCTCGGGCGGGACGTCGACGAAGTTGGTGAACACCGCCGGGCCCTCGTTGAGGGTCACGTAGCCGATGCCGTACGGGCCGGACGGCGAGCGACGCATGATGCTGTAGGTGTAGATCACGCCCTCGCCGGGGCTCTCTTCCCAGACAGTCTTGTCCGAGAAGCAGAACGGGCAGAGCGCGCGCGGAAACCAGTGGGCCTGGCCGCAGTCGTTGCAGCGCTTGATCAGGAAGCGGCCTTCGGCGGCGGCGTCCCAGAAGGGCTTGCTCTCGATAGTCACGGCCGGGGCCGGGATCGGGCGGGTCATGACCTCGGGGCGGTCTTGGACGTCGGTCATTCTTAGGCCTCCCGTTCCATGATGAGGGTGGCCGCGCCGTGACGCGTGCCGAGCGAGCCGCCGGTGCCGTGGGCGAGGGCGATGTCGCAGTTGGGGACTTGCACCTTGGGGTGGGCCTCGCCGCGGAGCTGACGCACCGCCTCGATGACCTTGGTGATGCCGCCACGGTTGGTCGGGTGGTTGTTGCAGAGCCCGCCGCCGTCGGTGTTGAACGGCAGCTTGCCGACGCCCGAGATCAGGTTGCCGTCGGCGACGAACTTGCCGCCCTGGCCCTTCTCGCAGAAGCCGAGGTCCTCAAGCTGCATCAGCACCGTGATGGTGAAGCTGTCGTAGATCGAGGCGTACTTGATGTCGGACGGTTTCACGCCGGCCTCGCCGAAGGCGATCGGACCGGACCAGACCGCGCCCGAATGGGTGAGGTCGAGGCCGCGGCCCCCCATCGGGCCCTTGGGCGACTCGCCGGCGCCCATCACCTTGACCTTGGGGCGGTTCAGGCTCTTGGCGATCTCAGGGGAGGTGACGATCAGCGCGCCGCCGCCGTCGGTGACCACGCAGCAGTCGAGCAGGTGCAGCGGATCGGAGATCATCCGCGAGTTCACCACGTCCTCGACCGTCACCACGTCCTTCAGGAAGGCGTTGGGGTTGTACTGAGCGTGGTGGCTGGCGGCGACCTTGATCCAGGCCAGCTGTTCGCTGGTGGTGCCGTATTCGTACATGTGGCGCATGGCGCACATGCCGTAGGTGTTGTGGGTGGTGCCGCCGTAGATGTTCTCGAAGCCGGCCTCTGGCGGGCCGTCGGTCAGCTGGCCGGGCTTGGCCGAGCCGCCGCCGAAGAACTTGTTCTGGCGCGGACGGCCGGCGAGGGTGATCAGCGCCACCTTGCACTTGCCCTCGGCGATCGCCTGGGCCGCGTGGCCGACGTGCAGCAGGTAGGACGAGCCGCCGGTCTCGGTGGAGTCCATGTGGCGCACGTTGCGCAGGCCCATGTAGTCGATCATCGACATGGCGCCGAAGCCCGGGGCGTCGCCGGCGCAGAAATAGCCGTCGATGTCGTCCTTGGTCAGGCCCGCATCCTCCAGCGCGCCCTTGGCGCATTCGGCGTGGAGCTGCGGGGTGGACTTGTCGGGCGCGTCGCGGAGCGGATGCTCGTACGCCCCCATGATGTAGGCCTTGCCTTTTATGCTCATGCGTTTCCCCGGAAATTTTATTTGAAGAATGGATTTGGCTTATCGCGGTGCAGCATGGACGGCAACCGTTGCTGCGGCGGCCCCCCGCCTCCCCTTGAAGGGGAGAGGGTAGGATGAGGGGTGCGCCGCAAGACGGCGCTCTGAGCACGCCGGCCAGGTGCGCACCCTCACCCGAGCCCTCTCCCGCAGGCGGGAGAGGGGCGTGCTAGGCTGGCTGTTTCATCGCGGCGAGGCGCTCGTCGCGCAGGGCGCTGCGGCGGACCTTGCCGGCGTCGTCGCGCAGGGGTTCGGCCACGAATTCGTAGCTGCGCGGCTGCTTGTAGGTGACCAGCCTGGCCGCCAGGTGCGCGCGTAGCGAGGCCTCGTCGCGCGAGCCCTTGGTCTGGACGATGGCGTGGATGCGGTTGCCGAGGTCGTCGTCCGGGAAGCCGATCACCGCGCAGGACTGCACCTCCGGGTGCTCCTCCAGGGCCGCCTCGATCTCGGCCGGGTAGACGTTGGAGCCGCCGACCAGGATCATGTCGGTGCGCCGGTCGGCGAGGTAGAGATAGCCCTCCTCGTCGAACCAGCCGATGTCGCCGAGGCTCTCCCAGCCGCCTTCCAGCACCTTGGCCGTGGCGCCGATGTACTTGTAGGACGGCGGCGCGCCCTCGGGCCGGCGCATGTAGATCTCGCCGACCTCGCGGGGGGGCAGGAACGATCCGTCCTCGCCGACCGCGACCATCTCGCCGACCGTGACCTTGCCGACCGAGCCGCGGTGCTCCAGCCACTCTGCGCCGGAGATGGTGGTCACCGCCTGGGCCTCGGTGCCGGCATAGAGCTCCATCACCGTTTCGGGCCCGACCCAGTGGATGAAGGCCTCCTTCAGCCAGGCCGGGCACGGCGCGGCCAGGTGCCAGAGGGTCTCAAGCGAGGAGAGATCGTACTTGCCGCGGACCTCCTCCGGCAGGTGCCAGATGCGGTTCATCATGGTCGGCACCAGGTAGACCCAGGTCGCCTGGTTGCGCGCGATCTCGGCCAGGGTGGCCTCGGCCTCGAAGCGCGGCATCAGCACCATGTGGCAGCCGACGCTGAAGGCCGACATCATCATGCCAAAGCCGGCGTTGTGGTAGAGCGGCGCCGGCAGCAGGGCGACGGAGTTCGGCGTCAGCCGCCAGCCGCCGACCTCGGGCGTCTCCTTGGCGGTGACGCCGGGCTGGCCCGAAAGGATCAGCTTCGGGCGGCCGGTGGAGCCGCCGCTGGTCGGGGCCTTGGAGACCGGGGCGATGGCGTCCGGCAGGTCGCTGTCGTCGTCGGACAAGGCCAGCAGGTCGGGGATCGACAGCAGCGGCCGGTCGATCTGGTGGTCGAACTGGGCGATGACCACCGGCGTTCTGGCCAGCTCCATGATCGCTTCGAGCTCGCCCTTCGGCAGGCGGAACGAGATCGGCTGCGGCGTGGCGCCCAGCTTCCAGATCGCCCAGCAGGCCACGGCGAAGTCGGTGGAGTTGGGGAGGCCCAGGGTCACCAGGTCGCCGAACTTGACCCCCTTGGCGGCCAGGCCGCGGGCGGCGCGGTTGGAAAGCCTGTGGAACTGCTCGTAGGTGAGGGTGGTCTCGCCGCAGGTCACGGCGGGCGCGTCGGGTTTCAACTGCGCCAGCTGCGCAAGCTTGGCGCCGAGCGAAATCATCTCATCGGACATGGCCGGGTTTCCGTCCCCTGGAAATGGATCGGGCTCTGACGGCCCGTTGATCGAAGAATGAGGCGCCGCCGGAATGCGAGTGGCGGACGCCCCAGTTTCCTTTGGGGAAGGCTTGCGACGCAAGCGCCGATTGCGGTTGTCGCCGTTTCGGGCTTTAGGGGTTCGTACAAGTGTTTGAGAGGGAGACGTCGATGTCCGTGGAAGAACTGCTCACCCAGGAATTCGGCACGCTGGCCGACGTCATCCGCGCACAGGCGGTCGAGCTGAAGGACAAGCCGGCCCTCGTCGACGCCAAGCGGACGATCTCCTACGCCGAACTCGACACGCTGATGGACCGCATCGCCGTGGCGCTGCAGCGCGACGGGGTGGGCAAGGCCGACGTGGCGGCGATCTGCGCGACGACCTCGGTCGAGTACGGCGCGAGCTTCTTCGGCATCCTGCGGGCCGGCGCGGTCGTCGCCCCGCTGGCGCCGTCCTCGACGCCCGAGAGCCTGGTGATGATGCTCAACGACTCGGGCGCCAAGGTGTTCTTCCTGGATGCGGGGGTCGCCAAGCAGCTGGAAGGCGTCGCCGATCAGATCACCGCCAAGCGCGTGGCGCTGGACGGCTCGGACGCCGGGGTGGCGTTCGAGGCCTGGCTGGCCCCGGCCGGCGAGACGCCGGCCCGGGTCGAGGTCGATCCCGAACAGGGCTTCAACATCATCTATTCGTCGGGCACCACCGGCGCGCCGAAGGGCATCGTCCAGCCGCACGCGATGCGCTGGGGCCAGATCCGCCGCGGGGTCTATCCGGCCGACTCGGTGACGATGATCTCCACTCCGCTCTATTCGAACACGACGCTGGTCTCGTACCTGCCGACGATCTCCAACGGCGGCACCGCGGTGCTGATGCCGAAGTTCGACGCCGAACAGTTCCTGAAGCTGTCGGAAAAGCACCGCGTCACCCACGCGATGCTGGTGCCGGTGCAGTACCGCCGGATCATGGAGCGGGCCGACTTCGACAGCTACGACCTGTCGAGCTTCAAGATGAAGTTCTCGACCAGCGCGCCGTTCTCGCCGGAGATCAAGGCCGACGTGCTCAAGCGCTGGCCGGGCGGCCTGATCGAGTACTACGGCATGACCGAGGGCGGCGGCTCCTGCGGCCTGCTGGCCCACGAATATCCGGACAAGCTGCACACGGTCGGCAAGCCGCTGCCGGGCCACGACATCCGGCTGATCGGCGAGGACGGGGTCGAGGTGCCGCAAGGCGAGATCGGCGAGGTGGTCGGCCGCTCCGGCGCGATGATGGTCGGCTACCACAACCAGCCGGGCAAGACCTCCGAGGCCGAGTGGTACAGCCCCGAGGGCCTGCGCTACATCCGCACCGGCGACGTCGGCCGCTTCGACGAGGACGGCTTCCTGACGCTCATGGACCGCAAGAAGGACATGATCATCTCGGGCGGCTTCAACATCTATCCGAGCGACCTCGAGGCCGAGATCGTGCTGCATGAGGCGGTGCTGGAAGCCGCCGTCGTCGGCGTGCTGTCGGACAAGTGGGGCGAGACGCCGGTGGCGTTCGTGGCGCTGCGGCCCGGCAAGAGCGTCGGGGCCGACGAGCTCAAGGAGTGGGTCAACGCCAAGCTCGGCAAGACCCAGCGGCTGGCCGACCTGATCCTGGTCGACAGCCTGCCGCGCAGCCACATCGGCAAGGTGCTCAAGCGCGACCTGCGCGACGGCTACAAGGGAAAGGCCACCGCGTGAGCCAGATCTCGGTCGCCGACCTCTGCGACGAACATGAGGGGACCATCGAGGTCTGCGAGACCCAGTTCCGCGACCTGGGCGGCAAGACCGCCTTCTCCGGCCCGATCCGCACGGTGCGCTGCCACGAGGACAACTCGCTGGTGAAGGCGACCCTGGCCGAGCCGGGCGAGGGCTGCGTGCTGGTGGTCGACGGCGGCGGCTCGCTGCATCGGGCGCTGGTCGGCGACATGCTGGCCGCCGACGGGGTGAAGAACGGCTGGGCCGGGGTCGTGGTCTACGGCGCCGTGCGCGACAGCGTGGTGCTCGGCACGCTCGACATCGGGATCAAGGCGCTGGGAACCAATCCCATGCGCAGCGTCAAGCGCGGCGAAGGGGTGGTCGACACCCCGGTGGCGTTCGGCGGGGTGGTCTTCCTGCCCGGCGACATGCTCTACGCCGACGAGGACGGGATCGCGGTGCTGCCGGCGCCCGACGACGAGGACGACGAGTAAGGAGCTTTTCGATGGCCGACGCCTTCACCAACCTCAGCGGCAACACGCCCGACGACCTCAACGCCATGCAGCAGGGCTTCCTGCCGGGCGAGCTGGGGCTGGAGGTGCTGGAGGCGCGCGAGGGCTACCTGCACAGCCAGGTGAAGGTCGAGCAGAAGCACATGGCTCCCAACGGCTTCATGCACGCGGCCAGCGTCATCGCGCTGTTGGATTCGGCCGCCGGCTACGGCTGCCGGATCTCGCTGCCGCAGGGCGCGGTCGGCTTCACGACCATTGAATTGAAAAGCAATTTCCTCGGAACGGCCAAGGCCGGCGAGGTGGTGACCTGCGAAGCCAAGCTGGTCCACGGCGGCCGGATGACCCAGGTCTGGGACGCCGTCGCCACCCACGCCGACAGCGGCAAGGCCATCGCGCTGTTCCGCTGTACGCAGATGATCCTCTATCCGCGTTGAAAGATCGCAAAACGCCCGCTTGATCTCGCGGGGCCGGATGAGTAGGTTCCGCGCCTCGCGCTCAGCGGGCTCTCTTTCTTCGAGGCCCGAACGACGTCTCTGGAGAGGTGGCTGAGTGGTCGAAAGCACCGCACTCGAAATGCGGCGTACCTTTACGGGTACCGTGGGTTCGAATCCCACCCTCTCCGCCATGATGTCCAGGCCTTAGCGCAGGCGCTTGGCCGCGCAGGCCTGAACTCCATTCTGCATTGAACGTCTCGCCGGTCGCCGCCGTGGTTCAGGCTGGCGCCTGCGCGGCGGCGATCAGGGCGTTGTCGATCTCGTCGGCGCGTAGGGCGGCGGGACGATGGACGTGGCGCTCGACATAGGCTTCGAACGCCGGGCGCTTTTCGATCGTGCCGAAGTTCATGCCCCAGGACAGGTGCGAGGCGAGATAGAGGTCAGCGGCGGTGAAGCTGTCGCCAACGAGGTAGGGGCGGTTTTCGACCGCGCCCTCGACGGCCGCCAGCACGTCCTCGACGCAGCCGAAGCCCAGCGAGGTGCGCTGTTCGGCCGTCGGCTGAAGGTTCATCATCTTGGCGGCCACGGCCTGCTCGATCGGGCCGGCCCCGAAGAACAGCCAGCGATAGTAGGGACCGCGCAGCCGGCTGCTCGGGGGCGGCGCCAAGCCGGCCTGCGGGAAGGCGTCGGCGAGATAGGCGCAGATGGCGGCGCATTCGGTGACGATCACCCCGTCGTGGACGATGGCCGGCACCTTGCCCATCGGATTGATCGCCAGGTAGTCGGCGCCCTTCGTCTCGCCGGTCTCCCAGCGCAGGATTTTGGTGTCGTAGGGCTGGCCGACCTCCTCGAGCATCCAGCGGATGATGCGGCCGCGCGACATGGGGTTGGTGTAGAAGACGAGGTCGGACATGGTCGGCTCCGGTTGCTTTGCGCCAAAAGAACGCGGAACTGCTGACAGCGGTTTGTCAGCAGCCGATTCCCGCCGGTGAATTATCGGCGAGACCTCGCGCAGACCGCCCCGCCCCGGGCCATCCGCCCACGCGCCACCTGGGGATAACCCCAATAGACCGCTCAGGGAGCGCCCCGCACTCTCGCGCCTGACAGCCACCAGTCAGGGCGAAGACACATGGCCAAGCTGCCGACCACCGGGCCCCAGCGGCCCGAACGGGTGCAGAACCCGCCGCTGCCGTCGTTGCCGGACGTCAGCGGCCTGGACGCCGACGGCGCGTCGGTCACCTACTCCACCCATCGCACCAAGCTCTCGACCCACCGGACCGACCTGTCGGAGCATCGCACGGACCTGTCGGAGTTCCGCACCGACCTGTCGACCGAGCGGACCGAGATGTCGATGCGGCGGACCGGGATGTCGTTTCAGCGGACGCGGATGAGCGACGACCGCACGCTGATGTCGGTGATCCGCACCTCGCTGTCGCTGATCGGCTTCGGCTTCACGATCTACCAGGCGTTCCAGAAGTTGCGCGACGCCGGCGCCATCGCCAGCGCCGCGGCCCCGCGGAACTTCGGCATCGCGCTGGTGTCGCTGGGCATACTGATGCTGATCATCGGCATGGCGCGCCACGTAAAGTTCATGCGCGAGCTGAAGGCGACGCGGGACGATATGGCCAAGCATGGCCTGATCTTCGCCGAAAGCACGTTCCCGGTTTCGTCGACGTTCTGGATCGCCGTGGCGCTGCTGTTGCTCGGCTTCGGTGCGATCATCAGCATGGTCTTCAAGATCGCGCTGTTCGGCTAGCTAGCGCGACATCCAGGGTTTGGACTTGGACGAGGAGCGGGCGGCGGCCGCCTGCTCGCGCTGGAAGCGTCCGCCGCGCGGCGGCTTCGGCCGCGCCTCGATGGCCTCTTTCTTCAGGCGCAGGGCGCGCTGGATCGGGGTTTCGTCGGGCGTGTCGGTCATGCGGCAGAGTCCTTGCGAGACGCGATCCTAACGGCATGGCGATGAGGTGTCCGGGTAAAAACGGCGGCCTTGCCTTTCGGGGGGCTTGGCGGGCACACACCGCCCATGAAGCAAGTCATCGTCGTCAACGAGGCGCTCGGCCTGCCGCCCGGCAAGATGGCCGCCCAGGTCGCGCACGCCGCCGTCGGCGGGCTGCTGAACGCGCCGCGCGAGCAGCAGGCCGGCTGGCTGCAGGCGGGGATGCCCAAGGTGGTGCTGCGCTGCGGTTCGGAGGCCGAGCTGTTTGAGCTGGCGCGCCAGGCCGAGGCAGCGGGCCTGCCGGTGATGCTGATCCGCGACGCGGGCCGCACGGTGGTCGCGTCCGGCACGCCGACCTGCGTGGGCATCGGCCCCGACGAGATTTCCAAGATCGACGCCGTGACCGGCGCGCTCAAGCTGATGAGGTAGGACGATGGTCTTTTCGACCAGGCAGGGCAGCGGGGTCCTCGGGACCCAGGAACAGCCGCTGGAGGCGGTGACCTTCGAGGCTACCATCGAGCACGCCCAGAACTCGATCCTGTCGTTCATCGCCAAGATCCGCACCCGCAGCGGCCGCAGCCTGGCCGAGCTGAAAGGCCAGAACCTGGTGCTGCAGATCGATGACGGCCCGGCCCTGGGGGTGATGATCGTCCACGTCGAGGGCGACGGCGACGAGGCGGTGCTCAACCTCTCCGCCAGATGACCGGCGCTGGCGCGGAGGGCCCCCAGCGGGAGCTCCGCGCCGGCGCGGCGCTAGATCGCGACGGGCTCAGCCGCCGGTCTTTGCGCGGCGCGGCCGATCACCCGGCTGGCGAAGGCCGGCAGCACCACCAGGGTCAGCAGGGTGGCGGTGATCAGGCCGCCGATGACCACGGTGGCCAGCGGTTTCTGCACCTCGGCCCCGGCGCCGCTGGCCAGCGCCATCGGCATGAAGCCGAGCACCGCCACCAGGGCGGTGGTCAGCACCGCGCGCAGCCGGGCCATGGAGCCCTCGACCGCCGCCTCGCGCGGGTCCATCCCCGCCTCGATGCGCTCGCGGATCGCCTGGATCAGCACCAGCCCGTTCAGGGTGGCCACGCCCGAGACGGCGATGAACCCGACCGCGGCCGAGACCGAGAACGGCATCCCCCGGAGCAGCAAGGCCAGCGCTCCGCCGACCAGGGCCAGCGGCACGCAGGCGAAGACCAGGCCCGCCTGGGCCGCCGAACCGAGGGCGAAGTAGAGCAGCACCGCGATGGTGGCGAACACCACAGGCACGACGATGGCCAGCCGCGCCTCGGCCCGCTGCAGGTTCTCGAACTGGCCGCCCCAGTCGATCCAGGCGCCGGGCGGCAGCTTGACTTCGTCGGCGACCGCGGCGCGGGCGTCCGCGACGAAGCCGCCGAGGTCGCGGCCGCGGACATTGGCCTGGACCACGATCCGCCGTTTGCCGTTCTCGCGGCTGATCTGGTTCGGACCCTCGCCCTCCTGGAACTGGATGACCGAGCCGAGCGGCACCATCACCGCCCCGTCGTTCACCGCCAGCGGCGTCTGGGCGACGACGGAGAGGTCGTTGCGAGCTTCCTCCGGCAGGCGGACCATCACGTCGAAGCGGCGGTCGCCTTCATAGACGCGACCCGCAGTGCGGCCGGCCAGGGCGATCTGCACCGCGTCGGCGGCGTCGGCGGCGTGGACCCCGTGCAGGGCGGCGGCCGAGCGGTCGACCTGGGCGGTCATCATCGGCAGGCCGGACACCTGCTCGACCTTGACGTCGGCCGCGCCCTTCACGCCGCGCAGCGCCGTGGCGATCTTCTCGGCTGTGGCCTCCATCTCATTGAAGTCGTCGCCATAGACCTTGATCGCGACGTCGGAGCGGACGCCGGAGATCAGTTCGTTGAAGCGCATCTGGATCGGCTGGGTGAACTCGTAGGCGTTGCCGACCTGGCCCTCGGCGACCTTCTCGATCTTGGCCAGGACATCGGCCTTGCTGAGGCTGCGGTCGGGCCAGTCCTTGCGGTCCTTGAGGATGATGAAGGTGTCGGAGATGCTCGGCGGCATCGGGTCGGTGGCGACCTCGGCGGTGCCGGTCTTGGAGAAGACGTTCTCGATCTCGGGGATCTTGATCAGCGCCTTCTCCAGGCGGGCCTGCATCTCCAGCGACTGCTCGAGCGAGGCGCTGGGCACGCGCAGGGCTTGGAGCAGGACGTCCTTCTCGTCGAGCGTCGGGATGAATTCGCGGCCGAGCAGGCTGAACACCACGATCCCGACCAGGACCATCCCGCCCGCGCCGAGGGCGACGCGGCGCGGATGGGCCACCGCCTGGCGCGCCAGCGGCTCCAGTCGACCGCGGACGACCGCCTCGGCCTTGGACTGGTGTTCCCTCTCCGGCGGCTTGATCAGCAGCGCGGCCAGGGCTGGGACCAGGGTGAAGGTCAGGATGAAGGCGCCGGCCAGGGCCAGCATGACCGTCGCGGCCATCGGGTGGAACATCTTGCCCTCGACGCCCTCCAGCGCCAGCAGCGGGGCGTAGACCAGGAGGATGATCGCCTGGCCGTAGGCGGCGGGGCGGACCATCTGGCGAGCGGCGGCGACCGCTTCGCTCATTCTCTCGGACTTGGTCAGGTCGCGCCCCTCCGCCTGGCGACGTAGGGTCAGGCGGCGCAGGGTGTTCTCGACCACGACGACCGCGCCGTCGACCAGCAGGCCGAAGTCGAGGGCGCCCAGGCTCATCAGGTTTCCGGAGACCCCGAACCGGTTCATGCCGATGACGCCGAACAGGAAGGCCAGCGGGATGACCAGGGCGGTGATGATCGCCGCCCGCACGTTCCCTAGCAGCAGGAACAGGACGACGATGACCAGCAGCGCGCCCTCGGCCAGGCTGGTGCGGACGGTCGATATGGTGCGGTCGACCAGCGCGGTGCGGTCGAGCACGGGCGTTGCTTCGACCCCCGGCGGCAGCGAGGCCTGGATCTGCTCCAGCCGTCGGCCGACCGCGTGGGCGACGGTGCGGCTGTTCTCGCCGGCCAGCATCAGGGCTGTGCCGATCACCACCTCCTCGCCGTGCTGCTGGGCCGCGCCCAGTCGCGCGGCCTGGCCGATCTCGACGGTGGCGACGTCGGAGACGCGGACCACCAGGCCGTTGTGATTCTTGATCGGGGCGGCGGCCAGGTCCTCGGCCGAGCGGACTCGGGCGTCGGCGCGGACTACGAAGGCCTCGCCGCCGCGCGAGACGTAGCCGGCGCCGGCCACGGTGTTGGCGTGCTCGACCGCCTCGACCACCTCGCCCAAGCCCACGCCATAGGCGGTCATGCGGGCCGGATCGGGCCGCACCGCGTACTTCTTGACGTAGCCGCCGATGACGTCGATCCCGGCGACGCCGGGGACGGTCTTCAGCTGCGGGGTGATGATCCAGTCCTGGACCGTGCGCAGATAGGTCGCCTTGGCCATCTCGGTGGTCAGGCGCTCGCCCTCGGGGGTGAGGTAGGACCCGTCCGGTTGCGGGCCGGGCTGTCCGGGCCGGACGCCCTTGGCCGGGGCCATCTTCACCGTCCACATCATCACTTCGCCGAGTCCGGTGGTGATGGGGGCCAGGGCCGGTTCGGCGCCGTCGGGCAGCTCGTCGCGGGCGCCCTGCAGCCGCTCGGTGACCTGGTTGCGCGCGAAGTAGACGTCGGTCTGGTCGGTGAAGACGGCGGTGATCTGCGAGAAGCCGTTGCGGCTGATCGAGCGGGTCTCGATCAGGCCAGGGATGCCGGTCAGGGCGGTTTCCAGCGGGTAGGTGACCCGCTGCTCGATCTCCTCGGGCGACAGGGCCGGGGCGACGGTGGTCACCTGCACCTGGCGGTTGGTGATGTCGGGCACCGCATCGATCGGCAGCCGGAAGAGTTCGACCGCGCCGTAGGCGGCGATGGCCAGCGCGATCAGGATGACCGCGAAACGGTGGCGCACGGACAGCGCCACGATCTTGTTCAGCATGGCGGCCCCCTAGTGTCCGTGCTCGGCTTCGCCCTTGGCGAGCTCGGCCTTGAGAACGAAGGCGCCGCGACCGGCGACCTTCTCGTCGCCCTTCAGTCCGGCGACGATCTGGGTCTGTCCGCCGCCCGAGCGGCCGGTGGTCACCGAGCGGGCGCGGAAGCCGTTCTTCTCGGCGACGAACACCACCTGGCGACCCTCGACCGTCTGCACGGCGTCGGACGGCACGCTGGGCAGGCCCTTGCCGTCGGCCGGGACCTGGGCGCTGACCGCCGCGCCGGGGGTCAGCTGGCCGCCGAGCGGGCGGGCGCGGACCATCGCGGCGCCCGTGGCCAGCTGCGACAGCGGGGCGATGCCGACGATCTCGGCGGACGCCTCGCGGCCGTCCGGCCCGACCAACTTCAGCGGCGCGCCGACCGCCAGCTTGGCGGCGGCGTCGGCGGGCACGTTGAACACCACCTCCAGCCTTTGGGGATTGGAGACTTCGGCCACCGGCGCGCCCTGGGCGACGAAGCCGCCAGGGGCGACCTGGACGCTAGTCACCAGGCCGGCGATGGGGCTGCGCAGGGTCGTCTGGCCGCCGGCCCCCGGCGAGCCGGAGGCGGCGGCGCGGGCTTGGGCGGCTGTCTCTTATACACATCTG
>NZ_JAPMTQ010000110.1:0-588 GCF_026411515.1 Phenylobacterium sp. 58.2.17
CTGCTGATAAGCTGAATCACGTTGATTCATTTTTGCCATTCCGCGGAGAAAAGATGCAATAGACTTAGAATCGGCGGTATCTGCTGGAAAACCTTTTAATGCCATTTCTATATCTTTATCTGTTGCCGGGCCTGGAGGAAGCATTTTAATTGCTTGTGAATTTCTGATTCTAGTATATTCATTTCGTAATTGAGTCATAGCTTCCTGATTACCAGTTTGCCCTTTAACCCATTCGCTAAATCTACTGAAAGCGCCAAAACCACCACCAGCAGCCTCGATTCGATCTGCTAAATTGTTTTGTTGATTTGCAGATTGTTCGGAAGTAACAGAAGCAAGCATTGTGTCATTAACAAGTTTTTGAGCACCATCTGAAAGCTTTACGTTTGACGGATTTAATTGTGCATACTTATATTCATATTCAGATAAGAGTTTATCTCGGTCCAAGCCAACTCTGTCTGCCATGTTTTGAATATTTGCATAATTAAGTGCAGTCTGTGATTCTGTTTGGTTGATTCCAGTTTGGATTTGTTGAGGTTTATATATATTCTCAATAGTTTGACCTTGTGTTTCAGCCTGTATTTTTCCTGT
>NZ_JAPMTQ010000111.1:0-586 GCF_026411515.1 Phenylobacterium sp. 58.2.17
CACGTTGATAGGCCAGGTGTGGAAGTGCGGCGACGCATGCAGCTTACTGGTACTAATCGCTCGATAGGCTTGATCGTTCTTAGTCAAACTCATGACTAACGCGCTTTGTGTGATGTCTTCTCTTTTCAACGCATCCGTTTCGTTGACCTGGTGGTTATACCGAGAGGTCCCCACCCGATCCCATCCCGAACTCGGTCGTTAAGCCTCTCTGGGCCAATGGTACTTCGTCTTAAGGCGCGGGAGAGTAGGTCGCCGCCAGGTCTACCAAACGGATGCAGTCCAAAACCCTTCAATACACAATCGCACCCTGACGCGGGGTGGAGCAGCCCGGTAGCTCGTCAGGCTCATAACCTGAAGGTCACAGGTTCAAATCCTGTCCCCGCACCCAAGCTTTCTAAGCCCCCTAGCAAACGCTCGGGGGCTTCTTCGTGTCTGCCCAACCCCTCAATCCCCAAGATCAGGCCCCAAGATCAGGCCCCAACATCAGGCCCCAACATCAGGCCAGTCCGGCATCGCCAGCTTCAACGGTCGCCCCGACTCCACCCCAGATAGGTGCTGCAGAAAACTCGCTATGCCGGCCGCGCCC
>NZ_JAPMTQ010000112.1:0-584 GCF_026411515.1 Phenylobacterium sp. 58.2.17
GTGGTGACCGGCCGGATCGAAAAGGGCATCGTGAAGGTCGGCGAAGAAGTCGAGATCGTCGGCATCCGTCCGGTTCAGAAGACGACCTGCACGGGCGTCGAAATGTTCCGCAAGCTGCTGGACCAAGGTCAAGCCGGCGACAACGTGGGCGTGCTGCTGCGCGGCACCAAGCGTGAAGACGTCGAGCGCGGCCAGGTGCTGTGCAAGCCGGGTTCGATCACCCCGCACACGAAGTTCGTGGCCGAGGCCTACATCCTGACCAAGGAAGAAGGCGGCCGTCACACTCCGTTCTTCACCAACTACCGTCCGCAGTTCTACTTCCGCACGACGGACGTGACCGGCATCATCCGCCTGAAGGAAGGCGTTGAGATGATCATGCCGGGCGACAACGCCGAGCTGGACGTCGAGCTGATCACCCCGATCGCCATGGACCAAGGCCTGCGCTTCGCCATTCGCGAAGGCGGCCGCACCGTCGGCGCCGGCGTCGTGGCCAAGATCGTCGAGTAAGCGATCTAAGCCACGGTCGACAGACCTCAAGATCAGGCCGCCGAGGGCAACCTCGGCGGCCTTTTCGTTGGCCGGAT
>NZ_JAPMTQ010000113.1:0-537 GCF_026411515.1 Phenylobacterium sp. 58.2.17
GCCCCGGCCAGGGCCGCGACGCTGGCCCGCTCGGCCGCGCGGGCCGGGCCGTCGGACAGCGACAAGAGGTGACGCGCCTGTCTCGCCAGGTCCTGGGCGATCAGCCCGGTCTCCATGTCCGAGGCCCCGTCGCAGATCGTCTTGGCCCCGCACGCCAGGTGCAGCACCCGCCGTTCCAGCACCTCGGGGCTCCAGGAGAACGCGTTCCACTTGCCGAACAGCCCGCGCCAGTCGAGCGTCAGCCGCAGCGCCTCGGTCGCGCCCGCCGGGCCAGCGGCCAGCAGGTCGCGCATCCAGTCGAAGCCGTGCAGGCCGACCGCGAAGCCGTGGCTGGGGCTCGGCCGGTCCCAGGGATCGCCGCCGGCCCCGACCTCCAGGACCACGCCGGCGAACAGGAAGCGGCCGGCCAGGATCCTGCGTCCGGCCTCGGCGTCGGCCGGACGCCAGTCGCGCGGCGCCAGCGCCAGCCCCTCGGGCCTGTCTCTTTTAAAAATATTCGACCCCACCAAACAATCCTCATGATATGGGATTGCGGCA
>NZ_JAPMTQ010000114.1:0-530 GCF_026411515.1 Phenylobacterium sp. 58.2.17
ATCGAACACAACAATCACATCCTAAGTAGCTATAGCTCATATTCTGAGTGAGAAAAAGGGAAACTCTGTATCTAATCACCATGCACCTATTTAAATTAACTGATGAGCAATTAACTCAAATACTTATTGATGCTCTAGACCTATCGTTCATGAAACATTCTGAGACCAAAGATACTAATATTGATTTTAGTTTTAATGATAAATTCGAGCTTAGCTATGCTGAACTTATTGAAATTGTAGGCAAAGCTAGAGCCGCTGGACCACGACTATTATCTAGTCTGGGCAATCAAAAAATAAACTCATAAGGATTAAAAATGTCATCTTTGATTCATCAACAAATCATCACTAATAGCAACACACCAGACTGGGCTAGTGAATTTTCAGAAAAACAATATCTCTATTTAAAACATGTCTTAAATGGGTTGATTAATAATAGTGGCGGCTTTGATGATTTTTTAATTGATGTAGATGGTAAATCGAAAACTCTTCATATCTATGAGCCATTTTCAGCCTTGAATTATTTAGGCTAT
>NZ_JAPMTQ010000115.1:0-522 GCF_026411515.1 Phenylobacterium sp. 58.2.17
CCTGAGCCGGCGGCAGACCGTCGATCAGCGCCTCCACGGCGGCCTTGTCCGAGGCTTGGCCGGCGGAGAGCACGATCCGCAGTGGCAAGCCGTCCTGATTCACCAGGGCGTTGATCTTGGTGCTCAGTCCTCCACGAGAGCGGCCGATGGCGTGATCCGGGCCCCCTTTTTTCCACCCGCTGCGTGCTGGTGAGCGCGGATGATCGAGCTGTCGATCAGGTGCAGCGATTGCGGCGAGGTCGCCGCCAGAGCCTCGAAGATCGTCAGCCAGACGCCGGCCTTCGCCCACCTGTTGTAGCGGTTGTAGACCGTGGTGTGCGGGCCGTAGCGGCTGGGCAGATCACGCCAGGGCGTGCCCGTCCGCAGCACGTAGAAGATCCCGTTGATCACTCGCCGGTCATCGACGCGCGCCACGCCGCGCGGCTTGTTCGGCAGCAGCGGCTCGATCAGCCGCCACTCCGCTTCGCTCAGATCGTAACGCGCCATTCAAAGCTCCCTTCCGGAAGCCTTGAATCAGCGTCG
>NZ_JAPMTQ010000116.1:0-521 GCF_026411515.1 Phenylobacterium sp. 58.2.17
GTTTTAATTGCATCCGCTTTCGCTTTTTCGGTTAGTGCTTCAGACTTTGCTAGATCCGTTTGATACTTTGCATCAAGTAATTCATAGTCACTTTGTATGCTCGATAAACGCAATGTTTGAACACCTAAACCAATTGAAGCAATCAAAAATAAAGCCATCAAAATACAAATGATGGCTTCATAAAATTTGGCTAAAAATACTTGCAACATTATTGTGCCTCCATACATTTGTCATAACGGCTTAATTGACGAACCCAAACACCATAACAATTATTGGATCGAATACTACAGTCACGCTTGGCTACATACTTCCACTTCAAAAGTGACTTACACGCTTTCACGTACTGCCCCGCTTTCAAATTGCGTAGCATTGAAGATGAGCGCCAATTTGCAGCACCGCAGTTGTATGTGAAGTCGAGATACACGTCATATTCCACTTGAGATAACTTCACACCAGGCATAGATTTACGGAAAGCCACTTCATCTTTTGAAACGTGTGCTTTTGCCCATTCCTGTGCTGTT
>NZ_JAPMTQ010000117.1:0-504 GCF_026411515.1 Phenylobacterium sp. 58.2.17
TGCTCTGATGCAGTTCATTTTTGCACCTATCCTTGGAGCGTTGAGTGACCGATTTGGACGTCGACCTGTATTAATTATTTCAATTGCTGGTGCAACGGCTGATTATCTCCTAATGGCTGCTGCTCCTTCTCTATTGTGGCTATATATTGGTCGTATTTTTGCGGGAATTACAGGTGCCAACATGGCTGTTGCAACAGCTTATGTTTCAGATATTACTCCAGCCCATGAGCGTGCAAAAAGGTTTGGTCTCCTTGGAGCTGTCTTTGGTATTGGGTTTATAGCGGGTCCGGTAATAGGTGGAGTTTTGGGTGAATGGAACTTACATGCACCGTTCTTTGCTGCTGCTTTTATGAATGGGATTAATTTAATAATGACAGCAGTCTTATTAAAAGAATCAAAACACAGCAATAAAATGACTGAGAAGGTTCAGGAGCAATCAATATTAAAGAAATTATCCTATTTGATCACTCAACCTAATATGGCTCCATTGCTTGGTATCTTTTT
>NZ_JAPMTQ010000011.1:0-116678 GCF_026411515.1 Phenylobacterium sp. 58.2.17
CCCCCCCCCCCCCCCCCCCCCCCCCCCCCCCCCCCCCCCCCCCCCCCCCCCCGCTTCCCATGCGGCGCCGACGGCGCTCCCCGTTGCGCCGCGGCGCCTTTTGACACCACATACGCGCGAGGGCCGCCCTGCTCGGAGGGGCGGGCAAGCGTATTGGAGCGTCGATGGCGGCAGAGGCTGCGGGGATGAACCTTGGTCACGCCGTCGCCCTGCTGGCGGCGGGGGTGGTGGCGGTGCCGGTGTTCCGCAAGCTGGGCCTGGGATCGGTGCTCGGCTACCTGGCCGCGGGCCTGGTGATCGGCCCGTTCGGGCTCAAGCTGTTCGCCGACCCCGAGGCCATCCTGCACGTCGCCGAACTCGGCGTGGTGCTGTTCCTGTTCATCATCGGGCTGGAGATGCGGCCCAGCAAGCTGTGGAGCCTGCGGGGCCAGATCTTCGGTCTCGGCGCGGCCCAGGTGCTGGTCTGCTGCGCGCTGCTGTCGGGCGTGGCGCTGCTGGCGGGGCTGCCGCCGGCGGCGGCGGTGGTCGGCGCTAGCGGCTTCGTGCTGTCCTCCACCGCCGTGATCATGAAGATGCTGGACGAGCGCGGCGAGACCGCGACCGAGGCCGGTCAACGCGCGGTCTCGATCCTGCTGCTCGAGGACCTGGCGGTGGTGCCGCTGCTGGCCCTGGTGGTCGTGCTGGGCACGATGAGCGGCGGCGCCGTCGAGGACGGCCGCCCGGTCTGGCTCGGCCTGCTGATCGGCCTCGGCTGCATCGCCGCGGTGATCGCCGCCGGCCGCTGGCTGCTGAACCCGTTCTTCCAGATCTTGGCCCGCACAGGTGCGCGCGAGATCATGACCGCCGCGGCCCTGCTGGTGGTGCTGGGCACAGCGCTCTTCATGCAGTGGGGCGGCCTCTCCATGGCCATGGGCGCGTTCCTGGCCGGGGTGCTGCTCTCGGAGTCGACCTTCCGCTTTCAGCTCGAGGCCGACATCGAGCCGTTCCGCGGCATCCTGCTGGGCCTGTTCTTCCTCAGCGTCGGCATGTCGCTGGACCTGTCGGTGGTGGCCGCCGAATGGGCCCTGGTCGTGCTCGGCGTGCTGGCCTTCATGGCGGTGAAGGCGGCCGGCATCTATGGCGTCGCGCGGCTATTCAAGGCGGGAAACCGCGAGGCGATCCAGCGCGCGGCCCTGTTCGCCCAGGGCGGCGAGTTCGCCTTCGTGCTCTATGGCGCGGCGGTCGCGGCCGGGGTGATGGACGGCCGGACCAGCGCCGCGATGACCGCCATCGTGATCTTCTCGATGGCGCTGACCCCGCTGGTGGTGATCGTGCTCACCCGGCTGATGCCGCCGCCCAAGGAGTCGATGGACGGGATCGAACTGGCCGCCAATCTCGAAGGCCGGGTGCTGATGATCGGCTTCGGCCGCTTCGCCCAGGTGGTCAGCCAGCCGCTGCTGGCCCGCGGCATGGAGGTCTCGCTGATCGAGACCGACGTCGAGATGATCCGCGCCGCCGGCACCTTCGGCTTCAAGGTCTATTACGGCGACGGCACCCGGCTCGACGTGCTGCGCGCCTCCGGCGCGACCAACGCCGAGGCGATCCTGGTCTGCGTCGACAAACCCGAGGTCGCCGACAAGATCGTCGAGCTGGTGAAGTCCGAATTCCCGCTGGCCAAGCTGTTCGTGCGCGCCTTCGACCGAGGCCACTCGCTGCGGCTGATCAAGGCCGGCGTCGACTACCAGATCCGCGAGACCTTCGAGTCGGCCCTGGTGTTCGGCAAGAACGTCCTGATTTCGCTCGGCGTCGACGAGGTCGAGGCCGCCGAGATCACCCGCGACGTGCGTCGACGCGACACCGAGCGGCTGGAGCTGCAGGTCGCCGGCGGCATCGCCGAGGGACGCTGGCTGATGCGTGGCAACATGCAGACCCCGACGCCGGAGCCGTTCTCCGTCCCGCGCAAGGAGGGCGAGGCCGGCAACAAGGAGGCGGCCGACGCCATGAAGAAGTCGTCCAAGGCGCTGGCCGAGTAATTCTTCGCCAACTGATGAATTTTTTCACCTGACCCTGTTCTCAACGACGCGCTGGCAGCTTAAAGGGGCCTCATGGCTAAGACCCGCAACGACGCCGTGGACGCCCTGGCTGGGCTGCTGTTCGACGGCATGACCATCATGGCCGGGGGCTTCGGCCTCTGCGGCATTCCCGAGAACCTGATCGGCGCGATCAAGGAATCCGGCGTCAAAAACCTGACGGTGGTGTCCAACAATTGCGGGATCGACGGCTTCGGCCTCGGCGTCCTGCTCGAGAGCGGCCAGATCAAGAAGATGATCTCGTCCTATGTCGGCGAGAACAAGCTGTTCGAGCAGCTCTACCTGTCGGGCGCGCTGGAGCTGGAGTTCAATCCGCAGGGCACCCTGGCCGAGCGCATCCGCGCCGGCGGCGCCGGCATCCCGGCCTTCTTCACCAAGACCGGCGTCGGCACCCTTGTGGCCGAGGGCAAGGAAGTCCGCGAGTTCGACGGCGAGACCTATGTGATGGAGCGCGGCCTCATCGCCGATCTCTCCATCGTCAAGGCCCACACCGGCGACGCCGAGGGCAACCTCGTCTATCGAAAGACCGCCCGGAACTTCAATCCGATGATGGCCACGGCCGGCAAGGTCACGGTCGCCGAGGTCGAGAACCTCGTGGCGATCGGCTCGATCGACAAGGACCACATCCACACGCCCGGCATCTTCGTCGACCGCATCGTCAAGGGCGCGGTCTACGAGAAGCGCATCGAACGGGTCACCACCCGTCCCCGCGAAGAGAAGGCGAGCGCTTAAGATGGCCTGGACCCGTGACGAGATGGCCGCCCGCGCCGCCAAGGAACTGCGCGACGGCTTCTATGTGAACCTGGGCATCGGCATCCCGACCCTGGTCGCCAACTACATCCCTGAGGGCATGCACGTGACGCTGCAGAGCGAGAACGGCATGCTGGGCATGGGTCCCTTCCCCTACGAGGGCGAAGAGGACGCCGACCTGATCAACGCCGGCAAGCAGACCATCACCGAGCTGCCGAGCTCGTCCTATTTCTCCAGCGCCGACTCGTTCGCGATGATCCGCGGCGGTCATATCGCCCTGTCGATCCTGGGCGGCATGCAGGTGGCGGCGAACGGCGACCTAGCCAACTGGATGGTGCCGGGCAAGATGGTCAAGGGCATGGGCGGGGCCATGGACCTGGTGGCGGGCGTGAAGCGCGTCGTCGTGGTCATGGACCATTGCGAGAAGTCGGGCGCCCCCAAGCTGCTCAAGGAATGCAGCCTGCCGCTGACCGGCGCTGGCGTCGTCGACCTCCTGATCACCGAGCTGGGGGTCTTCGAGATCAACCGCGGCAAGACCCCGGTGAAACTGGTCGAACTGGCCCCCGGCGTCAGCGTCGACGAGGTCAAGGCCAAGACCGAGGCGGCGTTCGAGCTCGCGCTCTAAGGCGTCAGTCGAACCACAGGGTGCGCCAAGCCACGGCGAACGACGTGAAGTCGCCGCCGTACCTGGTCAGGGCGCCCTGGGAATAGCTGAACTGCAGCGACTGGCGCTGGGCCACCGGCACGGCGAGAGTCAGGCCGACCCGGGCGTTCTCTTGGCGATTGATGTCTCGGACCCCGCCGGTCACCGTGGCGCCGCCGGTGTAGTAGGTGGCGTTCACCCCAGCCCAAAGTCCGGGGCGGAACGTATAGGTCAGGTGCGCCTGGAACGTGCCCATCGGCTCCTGTGAGCGGGTCAGGCCGCGCAGGAAGTCGTCGTTGTCGGCATAGATCCAGACGCCGGCATAGGCGTCGGCCTGCCATCTGCCCATTGGATAGGCGACGCCGATCTCCGGCTTGAAGGCCCACCGATTGGCGCCGAGATTGATCAGCTTGTCTGGCATGTACTCGCCTGTGGGCGCGACGACGAGCAGGCTGGCCCCGATGATAGGGCCGGGTTTCCTGGCCGCGAAGGCCTTGGGCGAGAGCGCCGGGCCGCCGACCAGCAGGGTGCTGAACTTCAGCCTGACGTCCCCGAAGCCTGAACGTGAGATCGCGCGGCCGACCTCGCCCACGTTTCCTTCGGCGTCGCCCCACAGGTAGGGGACCGCCACCGTCAGACTCGACTGATGGCCGCCCAGGTCGAACACCCGGCTGTAGCCGGCCGTGGCCAGATTGATCTCGGCATGGGCGTCGGAGATCGGGCCTGACGCGTCGAACAGGATCTCGCCGGTGGAGCGGCCGTAGCCGGCGACGGCGAAGTTGGCGCCGACCGGCGATGGCGAATAGGAGCGCGGCTCGAGTTCCTGCGCGGCGACGCTTGAGGCCGCAAGGGCGAGCAGGAGGCCGCCGGCGAGCCTCAGGTGTCCCACCTGTCGGCGGTGCATTGTGACTCCTCGCGGGAGGTGGGTCGGAACTTAGATCGTCGGCTAGTGGGGCCGCCGTGCAACTCCCGCGGCTATCAGGTGAAACCCGCGCGTCGTCGCATCAGAATGTGCAGGCGCCGGCATCTGCCGGTGGCATGGGTCCGTATCTTCACCAGACTGCGGCGGATCTTGTTCCGCCGCCTTGAGGTGAGATCATGAAGTCCATGAAGACCCTTCGCACCGCCGCCGCCCTGGCGACGCTGAGCACGCTGGCCCTGGCCCCGGCGGCGCAAGCCGCGACCGCGGTCTTCGCCGGCGGCTGTTTCTGGTCGACCGAGAAGGCGATGGAGAGCCTGCCCGGGGTGACCAGCGCGGTCTCCGGCTACGCCGGCGGCGCGCTACAGAACCCCACCTACCAGAATCACCGTGGCCACCTGGAAGCGGTGAAGGTGACCTACGACCCGGCCAAGATCAGCTACGCCAAGCTGGTCGAGGGCTTCTTCCACCACATCGACCCGACCGACGCCGGCGGCCAGATCTGCGACCGCGGGCCGTCCTATACGACGGCGGTGTTCGTCGAAGGCGGGGCCGAAACGGCGACCGCCCAGGCGGTGAAGGCGCAGGTCGCCAAGACCCTCGGCAAGCCGGTGGCCACCCGTATCCTGACCGGCGGCAGGTTCTGGCCGGCCGAGGCCTATCATCAGGACTACGCCCGCAAAAACCCGGCGAACTACAACGCCTACCGCATCGGTTGCGGCCGCGACCGCGCGCTCAAGGCTGTCTGGGGATCGGCTTACCAGTAACCGGATCGCGGGGGGCCGGGGTGAAGCCCTCGGCGATGAATAGCTCGGCCTTGCGCTTGCGCTTGGGGTCCAGCCAGACGCTGACGATTTCCTCGCCGGACGTGGCGCGGAAGTCGGCCTTCATCTCGCCTAAGAACACCTGCTCCAGGCTGACCGCCAGCACCCGCCGGCCGTCGGCTACGGTCAGGGGAGCGACGCTCTCGGCCTGGTTCTGGGGGTGGGCCTCGCGCACCCACATCTTCAGCGGCGGCTCGCCGTTCTGGCCGAAGAACTCGCGGCCGTAATAGGCGGCGGCGTTGAACAGGAAGCGGTCGTTGACCGCGATCGCGCTCAGCGAACCGGGCGGTTCGCGCATGGCCCGCTCGGCCATGGTCTGCGTCATCTGCTCCCAGCCCTTGGCGCGCTTGAAGGCGTTCGACAGGCCCACGCGGTCGGCGAACCCGGGGTTGAGCACGCAGGCCAGGAACACCGCGGCCACTGCGCCCTGCAGCGCCAGCGCCGCGATCAGCCACCAGCGGGCCCGCCAGCGCACCAGCCAGGCCGCGACCAGGATCACGCCCGGGGCGTATCCGGCGCCCGACCAGTTGGCGTTGGCGCGGCTGATGAACGCTTGGCCGGTGACGATCAGGATCGCCGGCAGCGCAAAGCAGATCAGCAGCACGTCGGCCGGCGTCAGTCGGCGACGGAAGGCCAGCACCGCCGCGCCGCCGAGCAGCACCGCGAACGGGATCGGGCCGAACACGCCGAACTGCGAGGCCAGGAAGTCGCCGAGTTCGCCGAGATTGAACAGCTGGCGACCGCTCCAGTTGGCGTTGGCGGCGGTGTGCTGGAGCGTCGAAAAGTCGTGCGCGGCGTTCCAGATCAGGTTGGGGGCCAGGGTCGCCAGCAAGGCGGCCAAAGCGGCCAGCGCCGACTTCAGGGTCCAGACCCGGCGCGCATCGGGCGAGGCGACGAGGTGCAGCGCCAGGCCGATCAGTCCGTATACGGCCGCATATTTCGACAGGAAGGCCAGGCCCAGCGCCGCGCCGAACCCGGCGGCCAGCCAGAGGCGGCGGCGGGCGTCGCCGGCCGGCATCTCGACATAGGCCAGCAGCGCCAGGGCCAGGAACATCAGCAGCGGCGCGTCGGTCGCCGCGACCAGCGAGGACAGCTGCACCGCCGGCATCAGCAGATAGAGCGCCGCGGCGGCGAAGCCGGCGGTGGAATCGTAGAGCCGCCGGCCGATCGCGAACACGCAGAAGGTGGTCGCCGCATGCAGCAGCGGGGCGGAGAAGCGGACCCACGGCTCGGCGTCGCCGCCGATCGAGGTCGTCGCCCAGATCAGCCAGGCCACCATCGGCGGCTTCGAATAGTAGCCCCAGTCGAGCGTGCGCGACCAAAGCCAGTACTGCGCTTCGTCGGGATAGAGTTCGAGCGGCGTGGCGAACAGCGCGACCATCCGCACGGCGGTCAGCGCCAGGGTGATCATCAGCACCGCGCGCCAATGGCGGTCGGTTCCGTGCGCAGACAGTGGGGTGCTGGGCAAAGCCGCCTCTTCGCGTCGTCGATGGCCGGAAACTTGCGCGGGTCAGCGTGTCTGTAAAGCGACAGGCGCCAGCTTATTTGGCGACCGTCACGTCAAGTGACCACGCCGTCACGATTCCGTCACCCACAGGCGAATTTTCCGGGCTATAGGGGCCGCCAGGAATGGGGGGCATGAACCTTAGAGTTCGTCCCGTTCCCGTTGGATTAGGGGACCTTAATGCGAATGATGAATAGGCTCGCCGCCGGCGCGGCGTTGACGGCGCTCGTGTGCGCCATGTCCAGCGCGGTGTATGCGCAGGAAACCACCGGCTCGGTGCGTGGTCAGGTTACGGACGAAAGCGGCGCGGGCGTGGCCGGCGCCACGGTGACGGTGACGCACGTCCCGACCGGCGCGACCTCGACCTCGGTCACCGGCGCTGACGGCTACTTCTCGGCCCGCGGCCTGCGCGTCGGCGGCCCGTACCGCATCGTCGCCACGGCGGCGGATTTCGAGCGCAGCCAGGCGACTTTGCAGAACGTCGGCGTCGGCGACCCGGCGAACGTCCAGCTCGACATGTACCGCGCGGGTTCCGCGGCGGTCGAAGAGCTGGTGGTGACCGGCGCGCTGGCCACGCCGAGCCAAGGCGGCCCCTCGACCAACTTCTCGGCCGCGGCGATCGAATCGCTACCGTCGATCAGCCGCGACATCAAGGACTTCGCCCGTCTCGACCCGTTCGCGACCATCGACGTCTCGAACCAGGACGCGCTGTCATTCGCCGGCACCAACACCCGCTTCAACCAGCTGACCGTCAACGGCGTCCGCCAGAACGACGACTTCGGCCTGAACAACAACGGCTATCCGACCCAGCGCTCGCCCTTCCCGCTGGACGCGGTCGGCGCGGTCAACGTCTCGATCGCCCCCTACAGCCCGATCAACAACGGCTTCACCGGCGGCCAGATCAACGCCGTGCTGAAGTCGGGCGGCAACGACTTCTCGGGCTCGCTGTTCGGCGAGAAGAGCGGCCGTGACTTCCAGGGCGACACCGTGCGCGGCAAGCCGGCCGGTTCGGCGTTCGAGGAAAAGACCTGGGGCTTCACCCTGGGCGGTCCGATCATCAAGGACACCCTGTTCTTCTTCGCCGCCTACGAAAAGTTCGACGGCGAACTCGGCTTCGACGAAGGTCCGGTCGGCTCGGGCGCTTCGGTGATCATCCCGCGCATCACCACGGGCGCCGTCGACCAGTTCCAGGCCGACACCCAGCGCATCTACGGCTACGATCCGGGCAACTTCCTGTCGGGCGCCTTCCCGGTCGAGGACGAGAAGAAGCTCGTCAAGATCGACTGGAACATCAACGACAACCACCGCGCCGAGTTCTCGTGGCAGAGCACGTCGGGCAATTCGCTGAACGGGTCGGTCACCTCGACCTTCGCCCAGGGCAACAGCGTCACCCAGCCGCGGATCGGCCTGGAGACCAACGACTACAACAAGATCGAGGAGCTGACGGTCTATACGGCCCAGCTGAACTCGCAGTGGACGGACGCCTTCTCGACCGAGCTGCGCTACTCGCGCAAGGAAACCGACACCCAGCAGCTGCCGCTCGGCGGCCTGAGCGTCGGCCAGGTCGACGTCACCGTGAACGACATGCCGGGCGTGTTGCCGGGCGCCGGCAACGCCCAGTTCCGCTACGGCGCGGACATCAACCGTCACGACAACTATCTGAACGTGAAGGTCGACACGATCGAGGCGATCGCCCGTTACCACATGGGCATCCATGACTTCATGGTCGGCCTGCGGACCGAGCAGGACGACGTCTTCAACGTCTTCGTCGCCAACTCGCTCGGGACCTACACCTTCTCGAGCTACGCCAACTACCTGAACCGCGTCGCCTCGGGCTTCACCCTGACCGGCGGCGTCGATCCGAACGGCGGCACGGTCCCGGCCACCCTCGGCACGGCCCGTCTCGGCGCGGCCAGCTTCGGCTACCGCCTGACCAGCGCCTACGCCGAAGACCGCATCCAGGTGCTGCCGAACCTCGACGTCCTGGCCGGCGTTCGCCTCGACACCTACTCGATGGACGACATGCCGACCTACAACTCGGCGTTCGCCTCGCGGAACGGCTTCTCCAACCAGCAGAACCTCGACGGCAAGTACGTCGTGCTGCCGCGGGTGTCGTTCAACTGGAAGCCCACCGATCGCCTGCGCGTCTCCGGCGGTTTCGGCGGCTTCTCGTCGACCGGCCTGAACGTCTGGGTGTCGAACGCCTTCTCGAACAACGGCGTCAACCAGACCAACGCCATCTGCACCGGCGCCAACCTGACCAACGTCGACATCACCAAGGCGCCGACGGGCTGCACCTTCACGCCGCGCGGCGGCAACACCAACGTCATCAGCCCGTCGTTCCAGATCCCGGTGACCTGGAAGGGCAACCTGTCGGTCGGCTACGAGTTCGACCTGGGCCGCTTCGGCGACGGCTGGCTGGTCCAGGCCGACTACGTGCGGATGTCCAACCAGAACGCGCTGTACTGGACCGACCTGCGCGCCAAGCAGATCGGCACGGCTCCGGACGGCCGTCCGGTCTATGGCCGCAACACCATCGGCGACACGACCGGCAACTCGTACGACCTGATGCTGGCGAACACCGACAAGGGCGGCTCGGAATCCTACGCGATCACCATCGCCAAGGAATGGAACGAAGGCGTCCTGGAAGGTCTGGGCGGCAAGTTCATCTACACCCACACCGAAGCCACCGACGCCAACCCGATGACCAGCTCGATCGCCCAGTCGAGCTACACCCGGTTCGCTTCGTCGGACGTCCAGAACCCGCCGGCGGCGACCTCGGACTATGAGATCCGCGAGCGCTTCGCGTTCGACGTCTCCTACGCCCGCAAGTTCTTCGGGGACAACGAGACCTCGATCCGGCTGTTCGCGCAGAGCCGCACCGGCCTGCCGTTCAGCTACACCTTCGCCAACAGCGCCACGAGCGGCTTCGACAACGACTTCGGCAACTCGGTCTCGAGCTATTCGGGTCGCCAGGCCTCGTCGAACGCCCTGCTTTACGTGCCGGCGGCGGTGGGCGGTCAGGTCACCGCGACCTCGGACCCGCGCGTCAACTATGCGGCCGGCTTCGACGTGGCGGCGTTCAACAGCTTCCTGCAGCAGTCGGGCCTGATCGGCTATGCGGGCAAGATCGTGCCGCGGAACTCGTTCACCAACCCGGACGTGACCACGGTCGACATCCGCCTCAGCCAGGAACTGCCGGCGTTCTTCCCGAACGGCGCCAAGCTCGAGGTCTATATGGACATCGAGAACCTCGGGAACCTGCTCAACGACGAGTGGGGCGTGGTCGAACAGTACGACTTCTACCGCGGCGTGCCGGTGGTGAACGTCCAGTGCGGCGCCGGCGGGGCTCCGGCCTGCGCGGCTCCGGGCGCGACCTACACCTATTCGGGCACCGGCGTCGGCGGCGCCTTCCAGCAGCCGGTGAAGCCGTTCCTGCGCAGCGAAAACTCGCTGTGGCAGATCAAGATCGGCGCGAAGTACAAGTTCTAGACCTTCGGGCTTAGAGCCAGATCGGAAGGGGCGGCTCGGCGACGGGCCGCCCCTTTTTCTATGCGATGCTTGACGGGGGGGCCGCGTCCGCCCATCTGCGCGCGTTCATTGGATGAAGGCAGGCCATGACCGTTCTCGTTCCCGCCGAATGGGCTCCGCACCGCGCGATGTGGCTGGGCTTCCCCAGTCACGAGGACCTTTGGGAGGACGACCTCCCCCAGGCTCAGGAAGAGGTCGCGGCCTTGGCCCGCGCCCTGGCCGGCCCGGGCGCCGAGCGCGTGCGCCTGCTGACCGGCAGCCCGGCCGGCGAGGCCGATGCCCGCCGCCTGCTCGGCGACGTCGCCGGGATCGAGATCGTGCCCGGCCGTTTCGGCGATATCTGGCTGCGCGACACCGGCCCGATCTTCGCCAAGCAGAACGGCGCCGACCTCGCCCAGGGCTTCCGGTTCAACGGCTGGGGCGGCAAGTACCAGCTCGACCACGACGACGAGGTCGCCGCCCAGATCGCCGAGGCTTCCGGCGTGACGCTCAACCCGCACGACTTCATCCTGGAGGGTGGCGCGGTCGATCACGACGGCGCCGGGACCGTGCTGACCACCGGCCAGTGCGTGCTGAACCCCAACCGCAATCCCGGCTGGACGCAAGGCGCCGCCGAGGCGGCCTTCGCCCAGGCGTTCGGTGCGACCAAGACCATCTGGCTGGGCGAGGGCCTGGCCAACGACCACACCGACGGCCACGTCGACAACCTGGCGCGCTTTGTGGCCCCCGGCGTCGCCGTCTGCCCGGTCGGCTTTGGCCGCGGTGATGTCAACATCGAGGCCTATGACGACGCCGCCCGCCGCCTGGCCGAGGCGACCGACGCCCAGGGCCGCAAGCTGAAGGTCGTGCGCATCCCGTCCCCGGGCTGGATCGAGGGCGCCGAGGGCAAGGCCGCCCCGGCCAGCCATATGAACTTCATCATCGCCAACGGCGCGGTGATCATGCCGACCTATGGCGAGGGCCAGGCCGCCGACCTGGCGCTGCAGGCCCTTGAAAGCGTGTTCCCTGACCGCAAGGTCATCGGCCTGCCGTCTATGGCCATCCTGACCGGCGGCGGTTCCTTCCACTGCATCACCCAGCAGGAGCCCGCCTGATGGCCCGCACGATCAACGTCGCCGCGATCCAGACCAGCTACGGCATGGATCTGGCCGCCAACATCAAGAAGACCGAGGCCTTCATCCGCGAGGCCGCCGGCAAGGGCGCTCAGGTGATCCTGCCGTCGGAGCTGTTCCAGGGCCCGTACTTCTGCGTCGCCCAGGAGGAGCACTGGTTCAAGCAGGCCTATCCCTGGCGCGAACACCCCTGCGTCGCCGCCCTGGCGCCGCTGGCCGCCGAGCTGGGCGTGGTGATCCCGGTCTCGATCTTCGAGAAGGAAGGCCCGCACTACTTCAACAGCCTGGTGATGATCGACGCCGACGGCTCGCTCATGGGGCTCTATCGCAAGAGCCACATCCCCGACGGGCCGGGCTACATGGAGAAGTACTACTTCCGGCCCGGCGACACCGGCTTCAAGGTCTGGGACAGCCGGTTTGGCCGCCTGGGCGTCGGCATCTGCTGGGACCAGTGGTACCCCGAATGCGCCCGCGCCATGGCGCTGATGGGCGCCGAGGTGCTGTTCTATCCGACCGCCATCGGCTCGGAGCCGCATGATCCCAGCCTCGACACCGCGCTGCCCTGGCGGCGCGCGATGCAGGGCCACGCCGTCTCCAACGTCATCCCGGTGGTCGGCGCCAACCGCATCGGCTTCGAGCCGTGGGACGGCTACCCGAACGGCGGCCAGACCTTCTACGGCTCGTCGTTCATCGCCGACCATCGCGGCGACCTGGTCTCGGAACTGGGGCGTGGCGACGAGGGCATCGTGCAGGCGAGCTTCGACCTCGACTTCCTGCAGACGCACCGCGCCGCCTGGGGCTTCTTCCGCGACCGCCGCACCGATCTCTACGGGGCGTTGACGGGGCCGCGCCCGGCCTAGCTTCGGCAGGTCTGGATCATGTAACCTCGTTCGCATGATCCAGACCGAGCGCCTGATCCTTCGCGCCTACCGCGAAGAGGACCGAGCCGACTTCGCCGCTCTGAACGGCGATCCGCAGGTCGGCGCCTGGCTCGGCGGAACGCTGGACCGGGCCGGCAGCGACGCGCTGCTCGATCGTCTGAACGCTCACATCGCCGAGCATGGCTGGGGCGCCTGGGCCGTGGAGCGCAGGTCCGACGGCCGACTGATCGGCATGACCGGACTGGCCCCGGTCAACGAAGCCTTGCCCGTCGGCCCGGCCATCGAGCTCGAGTGGCGCTTCATCCCGCAGGCGTGGGGACTGGGCTACGCCAGCGAGGCGGCCCGCGCCGTCCTGGCCTGGGCGTTCGAGAACCTCGGCCAGGATGAATTCATCGCCTTCACCGCCGACACCAACCTGGCCTCGCAAGGGGTGATGCGGAAGATCGGCATGGTCGCCGACCCGTCGCGCGATTTCGACCATCCGCGGCTGGCTGCCGATCATCCGCTGAACCGGCACGTCGTCTACGTGGCCCGTCGATGAGGCTGGAGACCGAGCGCCTGATCCTGCGCCAATGGCGAGAGGAGGACCTTGAGCCGTTCGCGGCCATGTCCCGCGACGAGGAGGTGATGCGCTGGCTGGGCGGGGTGCTGACCCGCGAGCGGGCCCGCGCCTACATGGATCGCGCCCACGACGCCTTCGCCCGTCTTGGCATGTGCCGTTTCGCCATCGAGCGGCGCGAGGACGGCGCCTTCGTCGGAGCGTGCGGATTGATGCCCTCGTTCGAGGCGCTGCCGGTGCGGCCGTTCATCGACATGGGCTGGCGGCTGAGCCGCGAGGCCTGGGGACACGGCTATGCGACCGAGGCGGCGCGCGCGGTGTTGCACGATGGCTTCACGCGTCTGGACCTACCGGAGATCGACGCCATCACCGCCGCCGTCAACCTGCGCTCGCGCGCGGTGATGGAGCGGCTCGGCATGGTCTACGACGCCGAGCTAAGCGGCTTCCCCGGTCCTGGTCACGCAGAGGACGATCCGATGCGGCCGACCGTCCTCTATCGGGCGCGTCGGTCCTAGGCGGCGCAGCCGCTCGGCGCGGCCTTGGCGCGGGCGATCTCGCTGCGGGCCTTTTTCATGTCCGACTGGAACTGCGGATCGCCATGCAGCCGCGCGACCATGGCGCTGGCCAGCGTGCGGCCGGCCTCGATGTCGCTGGCGTAGTGCACGCCGCAGATGATCCGGCTCTCGCCGATCTGCTTGCCGACGTCCAGCATCGCATCGGCCTTGGCCGGGGCCAGCTCGGCCAGGATCAGCGCCCAGGCCCAGCCGGTCATCGAGTGGCCGGACGGATAGGAGGCGTTGGTCTTCATCCAGTCTTCGCGCGGGATGCAGATCGGCTTGTCGTCGCCGATCATCGGGCGCGGGCGGTTGTAGTGGTCCTTGGCCGGCTTGCCGACCGTGCGCACGTCCAGCTCGACGCGGTGCATGATCTTCAGCGCGGTCGGCGTCTGCTTCTCGTCGATCGAGACGCCCAGCTTGCAGGCGTACTGCTTCAGCGCCCCGCCGCCCCACAGGTCGTTCTCGACCACCGCCTGCTTCCAGCGCGGCGAGCCGGCCAGGGCGCGGGTCTCCTCGTAGCGGGCGCGGTCGGCCTGGCCGGTCAGGCTCTGCGGCGTCGGCGGCGGCCCGAGCAGGGCCGCGCCGTTGAGGTCGCCCTCGGCGAGATAGCCGGTCAGGTCGGTGGGCGGCGGGTTGAGCGGCGCGGGCGCCAGGCTCTCGTCCACCGGCGGGGCGTCGGCGGTGTTGGTGGTGGCGCAAGCGGCAAGGGCGGCGGCCAGGGCCATGCCGGCGACAATACTGAAGCTACGGGTCATGGGCGCCTCTCTAGAACGGCTCCCAAGCCTTGGGAACCGTTCCGGAGGCGGACGACCTACCGCAGGACGGTCAGGCCGTTCTTGATGACGGTGGCGTTGCGGGCCTTCACGCGGGCCTCGAACGAGATGTTTTTGCCGTCCTTCCAGATGTCGACGGTGATGGTGTCGCCGGGGATCACCGGGGCCGAGAAGCGGGCTTGGTGCGAATAGATCTGGTCGGGGTCGAAGTTCACGACCTCCTGCAGGATCGCCCGGCAGGTGATGCCGTAGGTGCACAGGCCGTGCAGGATCGGCTTGTCGAAGCCGGCCTTCTTGGCGACTTCGGGATCCGAGTGCAGCGGGTTGCGGTCGCCGTTCAGGCGATAGAGCAGAGCCTGGTCGTCGCGGGTGTCGAAGTCGACCGAGATGTCCGGCGCGCGGGTCGGCACCACGTGGGGCTCGGGGGCGCCTTCCGACGGGCCGCCGAAGCCGCCGTCGCCGCGGGCGAAGGTGGAGCCGGTCAGGGTGGCGACCTTCTCGCCCTTTTCATCGGTCCAGACGGTCTCGTTGATGATCACCGCGCCCTTGCCGGCGCCCTTGTCGTAGGCGCCGACCGTGCGGCCCTGGGCGGTGTAGGTGCCCGAGGCGCGCAGCGGCTTGTGCAGTTCCACCTTCTGCTCGCCATGCACGACCATCAGGAAGTTGATCTGGCTGGGGCGGTGGCCGGCCGGCATCTCCGGGGCCGGACCTGCCGCGCCGCGCATGCCCGAGGCCAGCACGGTGGCGGCGGTCGGGATCACCTTGAGGTTCTTTTCGTAGACGAAGGCCAGCTCCGTCTCGTTCATCTGGTCGCGGGCCATGCCGACGCCCAGCGCGTACAGCATCACGTCCTTGTCGTCGTAGGAGAAAGTCCTGTGCGCAGTCTTCTGGTCGAGAATGTCGGGATAAAAGATCGGCAAAATATATCCTCCGGTATGTGGCCTTGGCGGCCTTATCGAATGAGGCGAATTGAAGCGTTTCGCTCCAGCGGAGGCAAGCAGGCTGCGAGCAGGTTTGCGGGCGTCTGCCCGATCGGGTAGAAGCGGCGACTTCGCCCGAGACGGCGCACAAGCCAAAACAACCGCCCGCTCGCGCAACCCTATCAATCGCCCAGGATCATCGAAGGTATTTCATGGCGAACGAAACCCCGACCGGCATGGGTCAGATCACCGGCAACGTGCTTTTCTATTCGAAGCCGGAACCGCTCTCCATCGACCTGCACAGCGGCCTGGGCGTGAAGAGCCTGCCGGGCCCGTTCACCTTCGCCAAGGAAGGTCACGCCGTTCCGCTGACCGTGACCGAGTTCGGCGTCTCGTCGCTCTGCGGTCCGATCATCTTCGTCGGCGACGACAAGATTCCGCTGGCGGTGATGGGCCTGAACCTCGGCCAGAACATGTTCCTGCAGGACAACGGCCTGTTCGAACCGGGCGTCTACGTCCCGGCCTACATCCGCCGCTATCCGTTCGTGTTCGCCACCGACAACAACGCCGGCCAGATGGTGCTCTGCATCGACCGCTCGGCCGAGTTCATCGTCGATAAGGCCGACGCCGACATGCTGTTCTTCGACGCCGACGGCAAGCCGACCGAGTACACGCAGAACTGCATCAACTTCTGCAACGACTACGAGATGGAGCGTCAGCGCACCCAGAGCTTCGTCGACCTGCTGAAGGGCCTGGACCTGTTCGAGACCAAGAAGGCGCTGTTCACCCCGACCAATCCGGACGGCAGCGCCGGCCCGCAGCAGACCATCGCCGAGTACTTCGGCGTCTCGGAAGAGAAGCTGAACGCCCTGCCGCACGACAAGTTCATCGAGCTGCGCGACAACGGCGCCCTGGCGCAGATCTACGCCCACCTGGTCTCGCTGGCCGGCTGGGATCGCCTGATCGCCCTGGCCATGGCCCGTGCGCCGCAGACGCCGGCCGCCGCCAACGCCTAAGGGCGCGGCAAAGCCAATTCGGAGCGGCGGGCCTTGCGGTCCGCCGTTTTCGTTTCGGGATCTAGCGCGCGAAGACGCTGCGGGTCAGGCAGGAGAAGACCAGCCGGCCGGCCTCGTCGAGCAGGTCGTGCTGGGCGATGACGATGCCCTTGCCGTCGCCGACCGGGTCCTTGCCCATCACCGTCATCCGGCCGCGCAGCAGTTCGCCGGCCGGCGGGTTGCGGGCCCAGCGCAGGGCGTCGACGCCCAGGCGCTTGGTCTGCGGCCACTCCAGGGCCGAGGCGGCGTCGAGCCGGCACCACAGCGCATAGACCATGGCGTCGGGCGCGCCCCGCTCCGTGGGCCAACCTGGCGCGAAGGCGGCGATGAAGGCCTCGAGCGCGGCGGGCTCGACCGGGATCTCTCCCAACGAAACCACCTGACCCATTTCGATGTCATCGAACGACGCGGGCACGGTACGCACTCCAGTTTCGGAAAAACGCTGATTCGCCGATCATCGCGCCTGACGGTGACAAGTCGAGCTTTTGTGAGCGGGCGCGGCGGCCTATGAGGCGGTGATGTCGAGCGGGTGGCTGATCGGAGTGATGATCGAACTGGCGGGGGAACCGGCGCCCGTGCGCCACTTCTTCGCAGTCGGACACGAGGATCGCAACAAGGCCGAGTGGACAGCCATCGACCGCGCCATGCTGATCGGCGGCGTTGCGGCCAGCCCGGTCAAGGGGCTGGAGCCGGTGCACGTCATCGGTCCGCTGGCTCCGCGCACGGTGAAGACGCTGGCGCTGAAGCCCGGCGAGGTGCGGCCGCTCGGCTGGAAATGGCCGCGCCGCTGGCTGGCCTTGGCCGAGTAGGGTCGGTCGCGACGTCAGCGTCGCTTTGCGCGGGCGCGCCGGCGGGCCATATAGCGGGTCGTACCTGAACGGGATGACCGGATGACGCGCCTTCTTGCGAAGCTCCTGGCGGCTTTCGCCCTCGTCTGGGCGCTTCCTGCGGCCGCCCAGCCGGTGGATACCGGCCACCTGGTCGCCGAACTGGTGGCCCGCGACCAGTCGATCGCGCCGGGCGCGACCACCTACGTCGCCCTGCGCCAGAAGATCGACAAGGGCTGGCACACCTACTGGCGCAATTCCGGCGACAGCGGCGAGGCGACGCGCATCGCCTGGACCCTGCCCGGCGGCTGGACCGCCGGCGAGATCGTCTGGCCGGCGCCCACGCGCCAGCCGACCGGGCCGCTGATGAACTACGGCTACAAGGACGAGGTGCTGCTGCCGGTGGCGATCACCGCGCCCGCCAGCGCCAAGCCGGGCGAGATCGTGAACCTCAAAGCCCATGCCACCTTCCTGGTGTGCGAGGAGATCTGCGTCCCTGAAGAGGCTGAACTGACCCTGGCGCTGCCGGTCGCCGAGGGCCTGGCCGAGCCGAATCCCGAATGGAGCGGCCCGATCGCCAAGACGCTGGCCAATGCGCCAGCGCCGGCGGGGCTCAACGCCGTCTTCTCCAAGCAGGGCCCGGCGCTGGCCCTGGCGGTCACCGGCGAGGCGCTCAAGGGCGCCGACCTCTCAGAGGCCTACTTCTTCCCCTTCGACTCCACGGTGATCGACCACGCCAAGCCGCAGGCGATCGAGGCCGGCCCGGACGGACTGACCCTGACGCTGACCCCCGGCTACGCCTTCCAGCAGCCGCAGGCCCCAACCGCGATGGCCGGGGTGCTGACGCTCGGCGACAGGGCCTATGAGATCGCGGCCAGCGAGGGGGCGTTGCCGGCCGGCGCCTCCGGCCTCGGCCCGCCGGCCCGGGCGAGCGGCGGCGCGTCCGGCGCGCTCGGCCTCCCGATGGCGGCGGCTTTCGCCTTCCTCGGCGGTCTGATCCTCAACCTGATGCCTTGCGTGTTCCCGATCCTGGCGATGAAGGCCGCCTCCCTCGCCGGCCATGCGCATGAGCGTAGAGCCGCCCGGGCGCAGGGCCTGGCCTTCCTGGTCGGGGTGCTGGCTACCTTCCTGGCCCTCGCCCTGTTGCTGATCGCGGTGCGGGCCGGCGGCGCGGCGGTGGGCTGGGGCTTCCAGCTGCAGTCGCCGCCGGTGGTCGCGGGCCTCGCCCTGCTGATGCTGGCCGTGGCCCTGAACCTGTCGGGCGTGTTCGAGGTCGGGTCTTCGCTGCAGGGCGTCGGCACGGGCCTGGCCGGCAAGCGCGGCCTGGTCGGGGCCTTCTTCACCGGCGCCCTGGCCGTGGTCGTCGCCGCCCCCTGCACCGCGCCGTTCATGGCCCCCGCGCTCGGCTGGGCCCTGACCCAGAGCGCGCCCGCCGCCCTGGCCGTGTTCCTGGCGCTCGGCCTCGGCTTCGCCGCGCCGTTCGCGCTGGCCGCGTTCGTGCCGGGCCTGCTGTCGCGCCTGCCCAAGCCGGGGCCGTGGATGGACGGGTTCAAGAAGCTGCTGGCCTTCCCGATGTACGGGGCCGCCGCCTGGCTGGTCTGGGTGCTGACCCTGCAGGCCGGCGACACCGCCCTGGCGCGGATCTTCATGGCCGCGATCGTGCTGGCCCTCGGCGCCTGGCTGCTCGGCGTGGCCCAGCGCCGCCGCGCCAGCGGCGCCACGGTGATCGCGCCGTTGGCCGTGGGCGGGGTGCTGGCCCTGGTCGCCGCTGCCGCCGCGGTCTGGCCGAACTATGGCGAGCCGGCCGCCGCCGAAGCCGCCTCGGGCGGCGGCAAGGCGAACGTGCCCTACGAGGCCTATTCCCCCGAGAAGCTCGCCGCGGCCCGGGCCGCCGGCAAGCCGGTGTTCGTGAACTTCACCGCCGCCTGGTGCGTCACCTGCCAGGTCAACGAACGCGTCGCCCTAACCAGCCAGGCGGTCGCCGACGCCTTCCAGCAGACCGGCGCGGTCTATTTGAAGGCCGACTGGACGCGGAAGGACGCGGTGATCGAGGCCGAGCTCGCCAGGCACGGGCGGGCGGGGGTTCCGCTCTACCTCGTCTATGGCGCCCAGGGCGGCGAGGGGGTTATCCTGCCGCAGATCCTCACCGAAGGCCTTGTCGTCCGGGCTTTGCAGGACGCGCAAGGCCGCTGACCCGCGGGGCAGGCGCCGGACGCTCCGGCAAGGCGGGCGCCATTTGCTAACGGCGATACCCTAAACGCCCCGCGACCGTCTCAAACAGGCCCTTGCACCAAGTAGGATTGAGCATGACCGACCTCGCCGCCGCCTGGACCCAGTTGGAAGCCGCCGCCCAGGCCGCCCGCGAGCGTCGCATCGCCGACCTGTTCAAGGCCGAGCCGGATCGGCTGGACCGGCTTAGCGTCGAGGCGCCCGAGCTGCTGCTCGACCTTTCCAAGCAGCCCTGGTCGCTGGCCGAGGCGAAGATCGCTCTGACGCTGGCGCGGGCCGGCGGGATCGAGGCCGCGCGCGAGCGCCAGTTCGCCGGCGAGGCGGTCAACCCCTCCGAGGACCGCGCCGCCCTGCACATGGCCCTGCGCGCGCCCAAAGGGGCGGACTTCCGGGCCAAGGGCCAGCCGGTCTCGGCCGAGGTCGACGCCACCCGCGAGGGCATGGCCGCCCTCGCCGCCGCCGTCCGCTCGGGCGAAAAGCGCGGCGCGACCGGCCAGGCCTTCAAAGCCATCGTCCACATCGGCATCGGCGGCTCGGACTTCGGTCCGCGGCTGGTCTGGGAGGCGCTGCGTCCCCTCAGCCCGCAGATCGAGCTGCGCTTCGCCGCCAATGTCGATCCGGCCGACATGGCCCTGGCGCTCGACGGGCTCGACCCGGCCAGCACCCTGGTCGTCGTGGTCTCCAAGACCTTCACCACCCAGGAGACCATCGCCAACGCGCTGGTGGCCCGCGCCTGGCTGCGGGCCGCCTTGGGCCAGGCGGGCGACGCGCACCTGCTGGCGGTCTCGGCCGCGCCGGGCGTCGCCCAGGCCTTCGGCGTGCCGGCCGACCAGATTTTCGGGTTCCGCGACTGGGTCGGCGGCCGCTACTCGGTGTGGTCGGCGGTCGGCCTGTCCTGCGTAATCGCGCTGGGCGCCGAGGCGTTCGAGGCGTTCCTGGCCGGCGGCCGGGCGATGGACGAGCATTTCCGCGCCGCGCCGCTGGAGGCCAACGCCCCGGTGCTGCTGGCGCTCGCCCACATCTTCAACCGCGACGGCCTGGGACGGCCGATCCGGGCGGTGGTGCCCTACGCCCAGCGCCTGCGGCTGCTGCCCAACTTCCTCCAGCAGCTGGAGATGGAATCCAACGGCAAGCAGGTCGACGTCCATGGCCGCCCGGTCGCCCGCGCCACCGCCGCGGCGGTGTTCGGCGACGCCGGCACCAACGTCCAGCACGCCTTCTTCCAATTGATGCACCAGGGGACCGACATCATCCCGCTGGACATCATCGCCGTCGCCGAAGCGGCCGAGGGCGAGCCTTCCAACCAGACCAAGCTGCTGGCCAACGCCATCGCCCAGGCCGAAGCCTTGATGGTCGGCAAGCCGGAAAGCGAAGTCCGCGCCGAGCTGACGGGCCAGGGGATGGACGCGGCCGCCATCGACGTGCTGGCGCCGCAGAAGACCTTCCATGGCGACCGCCCGTCCAGCTTCATCCTGCTGCAGCGCCTGACGCCCGGGGCGCTCGGCGCGCTGATCGCGCTCTACGAGCACAAGACCTTCGTCGAGGGCGTGCTCTGGGAGATCAACAGCTTCGACCAGTGGGGCGTGGAGCTGGGCAAGACGCTCGCCACGCGGATCCTCGGCGAACTGGAGGGCGGGCCGCGCGGGGCGCATGATCCGTCTACCGAGCGACTGGTGAGCCGGCTCAAGGCCTGAGTCTGAGCCGGGCCGAGGCAGAACAAGAAAAGAGGGGAGAGGCCCATATGCGTGACCTGAACGGAAAGACCGCCTTCATCACCGGCGGGGCCAGCGGCCTTGGCCTGGCCATGGCTCACGCCTTCGGCGGCGCGGGCATGAACGTCATGCTGGCCGACATCGAGGAGGCGCCGCTGGCGGCCGCCGTCGCCGAGCTGGAGGCGCGTCAGGTCCGCACCGCCAGCGTGCTGTGCGATGTCGGCGACCGCGCCGCGGTGGTCGCCGCGGCCCAGGCGACGGTCGAGGCCTTCGGCAAGGTGCACCTGGTCTGCAACAACGCCGGCGTCGGCGCGGGCGGCCCGATCGGCGAGGTGAAGCCTGCCGACTGGGACTGGATCGTCGCGGTCAACCTGATGGGCGTGGTCTATGGGATGGAGGCCTTCCTGCCGCACGTCCGCGCGCACGGCGAGGGCGGCTGCTTCGTCAACACCGCTTCGATGGCCGGGATGATCTCGGTGCCGGGCATGGAGCCCTACACCGCCACCAAGTACGCCGTGGTCGGCATGTCCGAGGGCTGGGCCGGGCAGCTGGCGCCCGAGAACATCAATGTCGCCGTGCTCTGCCCCGGCTTCGTGAAGACCAAGATCAACAAGTCGGGCCGCACCCGCCAGGCCAAGTACGGCGGTCCGACCGAGCCGGTCGCCAGCCCCGGCGGCTCGCCCGTCGACAGTGGCATCGAGCCGGACCGCGTCGGCCGGCGGGTGCTGGAGGCGGTCCAGGCAGGCGAGCGCTACATCTTCACCCATCCGGACATGCGCGGCCTGGTCCAGGGCCGCTTCGGCCGGATCATGGCCGGCTTCGACGCCGCCGACGCCAGCCCGGCGCTCGAGGGCATGGAGTACGTCACCCCCGCCCTGGGTTGACCGCAACGCCGGCCGCTTGCGCCGCCGAAAACGCGCCCCTTGCATTTAACAGATAAGTTAATTAACTTATCTGTTAAATAAAGACGATGTCCGACCCGCTCAGCACCACCTTCCAGGCCCTGGCCGATCCGACCCGGCGCGCGATCCTGGCGCGCCTCGCCCTGGGCGAGGCCTCCGTCAGTGATCTCGCCCAACCGTTCGAGATCAGCCTGCCCGCCGTCTCCCGCCATCTGAAGGTGCTCGAACAGGCCGGCCTCGTCTCGCGGACGCGCGAAGCCCAATGGCGGCCCTGTCAGTTGAATGCGGGACCGCTCAAGGACGCCGCCGGCTGGATCGAGCACTACCGCCGGTTTTGGGACGGCAGCTTCGAACGGATGGACGCCTATCTCGCCGAGCTCCAGGCCAAGGAGGCCAAGGACCATGACCCCAGCGACTGACACCGCCGTCCTGCAGGACGACGAACTGCTGATCGAGCGCATCTTCGACGCGCCGCCCGACCTGGTCTTCAGGGTCTGGACCAGCCCCGAGCACCTGATGCGCTGGTGGGGGCCCAAGGACTTCGTCACGGTCGTGTTCGACCAGGACTTCCGGGTCGGCGGCGCCTATCGCGCCTGCATCCGCGACGCCTCCGGCGGCGACCACTGGATGACCGGAACCTATCGCGAGATCGTCGACGGCCAGAAGATCGTCATGAGCTTCCGTTGGGAAGACGGCGCCTGGGGCGTCGACAACACCGTCACCGTCATGTTCGCCGCCCTGGCCGGCGGCCGCACCCTGTTCCGTTTCCACCAGGCCCCGTTCGCCAGCCTCGAGGCGCGCGACTCCCACACCCAGGGCTGGAGCTCGCTGGTCGACAAGCTGGCCGTCTATCTCGACACGGAGGATGCACGATGATCGAGGTTTCCGCCTTCAAGTGGGTTCCGCCCTTCGCCCGCGGCCTGGTCCGCGACCTGCGCGTCCGCTGGGCGCTGGAGGAGGCGGGCCTGCCCTATCGCGCGCGGCTGATCGACTTCGACGACCGCGAGACCGCCGCCTACCGCGCCCTGCAGCCGTTCGGCCAGGTCCCGGCCTATCGCGACGGCGAGCTGGCGATGTTCGAGAGCGGGGCCATCGTCCTGCACATCGCCGCCGGCGCCCCGGCCCTGATGCCGCCTGACCGGGACGGTCGGGCCCGGGCGACCGCCTGGCTGTTCGCGGCGCTCAATTCCATCGAGCCGCCGATCCAGAACCTGGCCGAGCTCGACCTCTTCAACGCCGACCAGGAGTGGGCGCGTCTGCGCCGGCCGGGCCTAGTCGCCTTCGTCGAGCAGCGGCTCGGCGAACTGGCCGCCAGTCTCGGCGACAGGGACTATCTGGAGGAAGACGGCTTCACGGCCGGCGACCTGATGATGGTCACGGTGCTGCGCAACCTGCGTCACACTGACCTGATGGCCAAGTTCCCGACCCTGGCCGCCTATCAGGCCCGCTGCGAGGCCAGGCCGGCTTTCCAGAAGGCGCTGGCTGCCCAGCTGGGCGACTTCGTCGAGCTTGAGCCGGCCTGAGCTGTCCGGACTCGCCATCTTCACGCTTTGCGTCTAAGACCCGGGTCGCAATGACCCGGGTTTCGTACCATCACGGCCATCACCATCCGACCGCACACGCGGGATCGGCCTGGGATCGCATGGCCTAAAAGCGACCCCGCCCGAGCCACCCGCACCAGCGGATGGGGCTCCGGGCGATCCAGCTCCATCCGTCGAAGTTCTCCTTTTCAAGGACCTGACGAATGGACATCTCCGCTTCTCAAACCCAGCCGCGCCTTGCCGCGCGCGCTGCGACCCGCTAGGCGAGCGCCATGACCGACGCTCCCCGCCCCGAGGCCCGCGCCCCGCGCGGTTTCAACGACCGCCGCGCCCGCGACCTGGCCGCCGAGCGCCAGATCCTGGCCAAGGTCTCCGCCGTCTATGAACGCTACGGTTTCGAGGCCTTCGACACCGGAGCCTTCGAGTACGCCGACGCCCTGGGCAAGTTCCTGCCCGACGCCGACCGTCCGAACGAGGGCGTCTTCGCCCTGCAGGACGACGACGACCAGTGGATGGCCCTGCGCTACGACCTGACCGCGCCGCTGGCGCGGTTCGTGGCCGAGACCAAGGAAGGGCTGCCCAAGCCGTTCCGCCGCTACGCCTTCGGCCCGGTCTGGCGCAACGAGAAGCCCGGTCCCGGCCGCTTCCGCGAATTCATCCAGTGCGACGCCGACACCGTCGGCTCGGCCCGGCCCGAAGCCGACGCCGAGATCATCGCCATGGCGGTCGAGGGGCTGGAAGCCGCTGGCCTGCCGAGCGGCTCGGCGATCATCAAGATCAACAACCGCAAGCTCCTGAACGGCCTGCTGACCACGGCCGGCGTCAAGGACGACGCCCAGAAGCTGGCGGTGCTGCGCGCCGTCGACAAGCTGGACCGCCTGGGTCCGGACGGCGTGCGCCTGCTGCTGGGCGAGGGCCGCAAGGACGAGTCCGGCGACTTCACCAAGGGCGCGGGCCTCGACGCGGCCGGCGCCGAGGCGGTGCTGGCCTTCGTCGGCGCGGGCTTGAGCGGCCGTTCCGAAACCCTCGACCAGATCGCGGGCATCATCGGCGGCTCGGCCGAGGGCGACGCAGGCCTGGCCGAACTGGCGGCGATCGACAAGGCCCTGACCAGCCTCGGGGTCGGCGTCGAGCGGGCCGCCTTCGACCCCTCGATCGTGCGGGGGCTCGAGTACTACACCGGGGCGGTGTTCGAGGCCGAGCTGTTGCTCAAGACCAAGGACGAGAAAGGCCGCGGCGTCCGCTTCGGCTCGATCGGCGGCGGCGGCCGCTATGACGACCTCGTCGCCCGCTTCACCGGCGAGCAGGTGCCGGCCACCGGCTTCTCGTTCGGCGTCTCACGTCTGGTCTCGGCCCTCCGCGCGGCCGGCAAGGACCTCGGCGACGACATCCGCGGCCCGGTGGTGGTGATCGCCTTCACCCCGGACGACATGACGCACTACTTCTCGGTGGTCGGCGAACTGCGCGCCGCCGGCATTCCGGCCGAGGTCTATCTCGGCTCGGCCGGCATGAAGGCCCAGATGAAGTACGCCGACCGCCGCATGGCGCCGGCCGCGATCATGCTGGGCGGCGACGAGATCGCCGCCGGCAAGGTCACCATCAAGGACCTCGACCTCGGCCGCGCGCTCTCCTCGGGCGTGGCCGACAACGCCGAGTGGCGCGAACAGCGTCCGGGCCAGCAGACCATCGACCGCGCCGAGCTGGTCGCGGCCGTGGGCAAGATCATCGAGGCCGGCCGATGAGCGCCGAACCCGCCGTTCCCGCCGAGCCGCTGGCCGCCATCCGCGCGCCGTTCCTGGACCAGGCGGCCGAGGTCGTCGACGCCCCGATCCTGCAGCCGCTCGGCCTGCTGCTGGAGCTGGCCGGCGAGGCCATGCGCCCGCGGCTGTTCGTCGTGCAGTCGGAAGGCGGGCAGGAGACCTGCCTGCGCCCCGACTTCACCGTCCCGGTGGTGCGCCAGCACCTCGAAAGCGGCCGTTCCTCCGGCCGCTATTTTTATGAGGGCAAGGCCTTCCGCGCCTCGCCCGAGCCGGGCCGTCCCGACGAGTTCCGCCAGATCGGCCTGGAGAGCTTTGACGGAGCCGAAGCCTCGGTGGCGCAAGCCGACGCCCAGATCGCCGCCCTGGCCTGGCGCTCGGCCGTGGCCGGCGGACGCGGCGACCTTTCCCTGTGGCTCGGCGACATCGCGCTCTTCGCCGCCTTCGTCGACACCCTGGGGCTCGCCGCCCCGCTGGCCGCGCGGGTCAAGCGGGTCGCCGCGCGCCCGCGGCTGCTGGCCGCCGAGTTGGCCCGCGCCGAAGGCGTGGCCGCCGCGCCGAGCGACGACGGCAAGCTCGCCGGCCTGCTCTCGGGCCTGTCGGAGGCCGAGGCCGCCACTGTGCTGGAAGAGGTCTGGGCCCTGGCCGGGATCGACCCGGTCGGCGGCCGTGGCCCGGCCGAGATCGCCCAGCGGCTGATCCGCCGCGCCCAGGCGGCCCAGGCCCCGGCCCTGACCGGCGATCAGGCCGACCGCATCCGCCGCTTCCTGGCCATCGAGGATGCGCCGCAGGCGGCCTTCGACGCGATGCGGGCGGTGGCCGGCGCCGGGGCGCTGGACGTCCCGCTGGCGGCCTGGGCCGAGCGCCTGGAACTGCTGACCGCGGCCGGCGTGCCGGCGGCGAAGATGCGCTTTGCGACCGCCCTGGGTCACGCCTTTGACTACTATGACGGCCTGACCTTCGAGGTCCGCTCGGCCGCGCTCGATCCCGAGCGCAGCGTCGCGGTCGGCGGGCGCTATGACAGCCTGCCCTCGCGGCTGGGCGGAGCGAGCGGCGCGCGCGCCGTCGGATGCGTGGTCCGGCCCTGGCGGGCCTGGGCGGGAGGCGAGTCGTGAGCGAACCCCTTATTCTCGCCGTCCCGTCGAAGGGGCGCCTGAAGGAGCAGGTCGAGGCCTGGCTCGGCGACTGCGGCCTGAAGCTGTCCGTGGCCGGCGGATCGCGCGGCTACATGGCTGAGCTCAAGGGCGTGCCCGGCATCCAGGTGCGGCTGCTGTCGGCCGGCGATATCGCCGAGGCGCTGGACCTTGGCGAGGTGCACCTCGGCGTCACCGGCGAGGACCTGCTGCGCGAACGCGGCGGCGACGTCGACGCCCGGGTGCTGCTGTTGCGCGCGCTCGGCTTCGGCCGCGCCGACCTCGTCGTCGCCGTGCCCAAGAGCTGGATCGACGTCGAGACCATGGCCGACCTCGAGGAGGTGGGCCACGACCTGCTGGCCCGCTCGGGCCGGCGCATGCGGGTGGCGACCAAGTATCTGGTCCAGACCCGGGCGTTTTTCGCACGGCATGGGGTCGCCGACTACCGGATCACCGAATCCGGGGGCGCGACCGAGGGAGCGCCGGCGGCCGGCTCGGCTGAGCTGGTGGTCGATATCACCACCACCGGCGCGACCCTGGTCGCCAACGGCCTGAAGGTGCTCGGCGACGGGGTGATCCTGAAGAGCCAGGCCCATCTGACGGCCTCGCTGCGTGCATCCTGGAGCCAAGATCAACTTGCGGCGGCCGAGCGGTTGCTGCGGGTCATCGAGGCGCGCGCCGCCGCCCACGACAGCGCCACCCTGATCTGGCCGGCCGATCCGCGCGAGACGCCGGTCGTCGACGCCCTGGTGGCGGACGGCGCGACCCGCCGTCCCAACGGGTTGCTGGTGCCGGCCGGCAAGGTGGCCGAGGCGTCCTTGACGCTGGCGGCCGCCGGAATCGGGCCGGTGACTGCTTCGCGGCCGGACTTCGTCTATGACGTGGGTTGTGTGTCGAGCGATGAACTACGCAGGCGAGTGAGGAATTGACGATACCGTCAAAAAGAATCCCCAAAACGGGCGAAAATATCCCGCTCGCGCAAATCTGATCGATAAATCCAGAGTTCATCGATTTCGGCGCATTGACTCGGGTCAGAAATTACCGTTTTCTCAGTCCTGCGAGAGACATGACGGCCACCAAGTCCGACAGTCTCCGGCGTTTCGGGGAGGAAACGCCCGCTCTATAAGAGCGACTGCTCAAAATATGGCCCGCTGCGATTATCCCCCGCAGCGGGCCAAATTTTTGGCCGACGAAAATTTTGACCAAAATGTCAAAAACATCGAAACCCAAAGAAAAGGCGGCGACCCCGGGCTGGGGCGCCGCCCTTCTCGCGACCTCAGCCGCGCCCTACCAGATCCGCACCCGGTCGCCTGGGGCCAGGTACATGCCGTCGCCCGGCTTGACGCCGAACGCCTCGTAGAAGGCGTCGATGTTCTTGACCGGCACGTCGACGCGGTACTGGGGCGGCGAGTGCGGGTCCGAGACCAGCTGCTGGCGCATCATGTCCTCGCGGTACTTGCCGCGCCACACCTGGGCCCAGCCCAGGAACACCCGCTGGTCGCCGGTGACGCCCTCGATGACCGGCGAGGGCTGGCCGTTCAGCGACAGGCGATAGGCGTCCAGCGCCACCAGCAGGCCGCCCAGGTCGGCGATGTTCTCGCCCATGGTCAGGTCGCCGTTGATGCGCGCGCCCGGCAGCACCTCGACTGCCGAATACTGCGCGCCGAACTTCTTGGCCTGGGCGTCGAACTTGGCCGCGTCCTCGGCCGTCCACCAGTCGGTCAGCTTGCCGTCGCCGTCGGACTTGCGGCCCTGGTCGTCGAAACCGTGGGTGATCTCGTGGCCGATCACCCCGCCGATGGCGCCGTAGTTCACCGCCGGGTCGCCGTCGGGATCGAAGAACGGCGGCTGCAGGATGGCGGCCGGGAAGGCGATCTCGTTTTTGGTCGACAGGTAGTAGGCGTTGATCGTGGCCGGGGTCATCAGCCACTCGTCCTTGTCGACCGGGCCGCCGAGGCGGGCGACGCGGTAGTCCCAGTCGAAGGCGCTGGCCCGCTTGACGTTGCCGTAGAGGTCGCCGTCCTTGACCTCCAGGCCCGAGAAGTCGCGCCACTTGTCCGGATAGCCGATCTTGGCGCCGAACTTCGACAGCTTCTCCAGGGCCTTGGCCTTGGTGTCCGGGCCCATCCACTCGAGCTTCTCGATCCGGCCCTTCATGGCGATTTTGACGTTGGCGACCAGCGTCTCCATCTTCGCCTTGCTCTCCGGCGGGAAGTAGGCCGCGACATAGAGCTTGCCCAGCGGGTCGCCGAGGTTGTTGTCGGTGGCCGCCACCGCGCGCTTCCAGCGCGGCCGCTGCTCGGGCTGGCCCGACAGGGTCTTGTTGCGGAACTCGAAGCTGGCCTGGACGAAGTCCTTGGACAGGTACGGGGCGGCCTGGTCGACCAGGTGGAACGCCGACCACGCCTTCAGGGTGTCCATCGGCGTGTCGGCGAAGATCTTGGCGATCTTCGGGAACGCGGTGTTCTGGGCGACGACGACGCGGTCGACCGTGTCCAGCTTGGCGCCCTTCAGGTAGGCGGCCCAATCGAAGCCTGGCGCGTACGCCTGCAGATCGGCGACGGTGTAGGGGTTGTAGGTCTTGTCGTCGTCGCGGCTCTCGGCTCGCGTCCAGGACGCCTCGGCGATCTGGGTCTCCAGGGCGACGATGGCGGCGGCGTGCTCGGCCGGTTTGGCCCAGCCGGCCAGGGTCAGCTGCTTGGCGACATAGGCCTGGTAGGCGGCCTTCTGGGTCTTGAAGCGGTCGGCCAGGTAGTAATCGCGGTCGGGCATGCCCAGCCCGCCCTGGTTGACATAGACGGTGTACCGATCGGGCGCCTTGGCGTCGTCGTGGATGTAGCTTCCGAAGAACGCGCCGCCGAACTGGCGCATCGTCGCGCCCATCAGGCCGGCCAGCTCGGCCTTGGTCTTGATCTTGCCGATGGCGGCCAGGTCGCCGGCCAGCGGCTTGGCGCCCAGGGCCTCGACCGCGGCTTCATCCATGTAGCTTCGGTAGAAGGCGCCGACCTGGGCCTCCTCGCCGGTCGCGGCCTTGTTGGCGGCGGCCTTCTCGGTCACCGCGCGCATGCGCTCCTGCGACAGGTCCTGCAGGGCGTCGAAGGCCCCGAAGCGCGAGCGGTCCGACGGAATTTCGAGCTTCTTCAGGTAAGTGCCGTTGGCGTACTCGAAGAAGTCGTGCGACGGGGCCACTGAGGTGTCGCGGCCGGCCATGTCGAAGCCCCAGGGGCCCATTCGCGGCGCCTTGGAGAGGTCGGGCAGGTTGTCCGCCAGCGCCGGGGCCGACACGCAGAGAAGGGCCGCGGCGGAAGCCGCGCCCAGCCAGAGGGTCTTCATCGGTATTTTCGAGCCTTCTGAGGGTCTTACGAAGAGGGCGCGACCGTGGACCGGCCGCGCCCTCTGAAGCACGTTACTTTTTTGTTACGTTAGGCGTCGGTGGACAGGGCGGCGATCGCCTGGGCCTTCAGCGCCTTGTAGTCCAGCTTCCCGTTGGGGGCGCGGGCCACCGGGGCCAGCACCAGCTCGCGCGGGGCCTTGTAGTCGGCCAGCAGGCCCTTCACGTGCGCCGACAGCTCGGCCAGGGTCGGCAGGTTGTCGCCGCCGAAGTCCACGATCGCGCCGATACGCTCGCCGAAGCGCGGGTCGGGCAGCCCGACCACGGCCGCGTCGCGCACGCCCGGGAAACGCTTCAGGGCTTCTTCGACCTCTTCGGGGAAGACCTTCTCGCCGCCGGTGTTGATCACCTGCGAGCCGCGACCCAGCAGGGTGATCGAGCCGTCGGCCTCGACGGTCGCCCAGTCGCCCGGCACGCTCCAGCGGCGACCTTCGAAGGTGCGGAAGGTCTTGGCCGACTTTTCCTCATCCTTGTAGTAGCCGATCGGCGTGTGGCCGCCGACCGCGACCAGGCCGCGGACGCCCGAGCCGGCCTCGACCCGCACGCCGTCCTCGGTGAACACCGCCGCGTTGGGGCCGGTCACGAACTTGGCGGTGCTGGTCGCCTGGCCCGCGCCCGAGGTCGAGGACGCCAGGCCCAGGGCCTCGGACGAGCCGAGGCTGTCCATCAGCATCACGTTCGGCAGGTGCTTCAGCAGGCCTTGCTTGTTTTCCAGACCCCACATGGCGCCCGACGAGGCGATGCGCTTCAGCGACGGCATGGTCCAGCGGCCCGGATTGGCGTCCAGGGTCTCCAGCATCGGCGCGGCGAAGGCCGGGCCGACGATGATCAGGCCGGCGGCCTCCAGGCGCTCGACCTCGTCGAACAGCACCGCCGGGTCGAACTTGCGGCCGGTCAGGGTGGCGACCGCACCGCCCGAGATCAGGGTCCCGAACGAGATGAACTGGCCGGTGGCGTGCATCAGCGGGGCGACCGGGATGGTGATGTTCAGCGGCGCGCCCGAAGCGTCGACCGCCTTGGCCCGCTGGCCGGCTTCGGCCACGGTCTCCAACGGCGGCAGGCCGAGCAGCAGGTTGGCCCCGCCGCCCAGCGCCTTGAACAGGTCCTCCTGGCGCCACATCACGCCCTTGGGCATGCCGGTGGTGCCGCCGGTGTACATGATCAGCAGGTCGTCGGCGGTGCGGCCCCAGGGGGCTTCGAAGCGGTCGGCGCCGGCCGCGACGATGGCGTCGTAGTCGGCTGCCCAGTCGGGGACCGGATGGCCGGCTTCCGGCACGGCGATCCAGATCTTCACCTTGGGCAGGCGGCCGCGCACCTTGTCGGCCATCTCGGCGAACGAGGCGTGGAACACCACGGCCTCGGCGTCGGCGTTGTCGAACAGATAGGTCAGTTCGTCGCCGCCGTAGCGATAGTTGGTGTTGAACGGGACGAGGCCGGCCTTGAAGGCGGCGTAGTAGCTCTCGAGGTACTCGGGCCCGTTGTAGAGATAGGCCGCCACCTTCGACTGCTGGGTCAGGCCGGCCTGGACCATGGCCTGGGCCAGGGCGTTGGCGCGGCGGTCGAATTCGCGCCAGCTCAGGCGACGCTCGCCATGGATGAGGGCGGGGCGGTCAGGGGTCGCGTCGGCGACGGACTCCCAGAGGTTGGCGTAATTCCAAACCAAGGACGATCCTCCATTCTTAAAATATGGAGGGCATAGACGACGCGGGGGGCGGCGCTGTCAACGCCGCCCTTGGTCATCGCTGCGCCTTGCCGCGTAACGGCTCAGTGATGGTGGTGCGCATCCGCCGCCGGCGCCTTGCCGCTTGCGGTTCCGGGCGCGGCCGCGGCCACCTGGAACTCGACCTTCAGCTTCGCGCCGCTCTTGAAGACCAGCGTCGCCGGGATCTTGTCGCCGAGTTTGGTCGCCTTGGTCAGGCCCAGGAACATCACGTGATAGCCGCCGGGCGCGAAGGCCACCTGCTTGCCGGCCTGGATGGCGACGCCGGCGTCTTGGCGCTCCATCTTCATCACCCCGCCGGCGGTCGAGGAGCGGTGCACCTCGGTCTTGCGCGCCGCCGGGGTCTCGACCGCGACCAGGGCGTCGGCGCCGGCCCCGCGGTTGACGATGGTCATGAAGCCGCCGCCGTTGCCGTTCGCGGCGGCCGGCCGGCTCCACGGGTCGACCACCTCCAGGGTTCCGAGCCGATAGCTCGCCGCCTGGGCGGCGGTGGACAAGGTCAGGGCCGCAGCGGCGGCGGCGATGATCGCAAGGTGTCGCATGGGGGGCGTCCTCTAGCGTTGGTGGGGTTCGGCCGCAGGCGCGCGGACGGTGCGGTCGGTTTCGGCTCAGACGATCAGGCAGGGCGGGCCTTGGCCGGCGCGACCGCCAGTTCGGGCGTGACGACGGCGGCCAGGGCGGCGGCCAGACAATCGTGGCGGGGCAGTCCGGCGACGCCGCCTTTCCGCTCCTGGCCGTCGGCGCCGATGACCGCCGTCTCGGCGCCGTTCTCGGTGCAGAGCTCGACGCGAGCGGTCGAAAGCGATTCGGCCGCCACGGCGGCGCCCGGCAGCAGCGCCTCGGCGAACAAGGCCAGAAGGGCCGCAAGGCCCCCCAGGCCCCCCAGGCTCGCCCGCGCCGCGCGCTTTTTTCGGCCGAAGTGCATGGGCGGGCGTCTTAAGGTCCGCCCAACGGGTTACGCAAGAGGCGTCGAAACCCCATAGTGGCGCTCATCACAGAAGGAGAGCGCATGGAAGGTCACGTTTCGCCCGGCGAATATAAGGATGTCGTCCTCTTTCTCGCCACCGCCGGCGTGATCGTGCCTTTGTTCCGCCGCTGGCGGATCAGTCCCATCCTCGGCTTCCTCGGCGCGGGGGTCGTCCTTGGCCCTTTCGGCCTGGGCGCCTTTAGCGGCGCCTTTCCCTGGCTCGGCTACTTCACCATCGCCAATCCCGACGAAATCGCCCAGTTGGCCGAGTTCGGGGTGGTCTTCCTGCTGTTCATGATCGGCCTGGAGCTGTCGTGGGAGCGTCTGCGCTTGATGCGGCGCTGGGTGTTCGGCATGGGCGCGCTGCAGGTCAGCCTGTGCCTGGCGGCCATCGCTCTGGCGGCCATGGCCCTCGGGCTGGATGTCGCCCCGGCCGCGGCGATCGGGGCGGCCCTGGCGCTATCCTCGACCGCGGTGGTCATGCAGATCCTGACCGAGCACAAGCGCCAGCACTCGCCCGCTGGGCGGGCCACCTTCTCCGTGCTGCTGTTCCAGGACCTGGCCGTCGCCCCGATCCTGGTGACCCTGGCGATCCTCGGCCGCGGCGGCGGCGAGGATGCGGTGTTCTCGCCGCGCCTGCTGCTGGCCTTCGCGCCGGCCGCGCTCGGGGTGATGATCCTGGTCGCCTTCGGCCGGCTGCTGCTGCGCCCGATGCTCAAGTCGGTGGCCCGCGCCAAGAGCGAGGAACTGTTCATGGCCGCCTGCCTGCTGGTGGTCATCGGCGCAGGTCTGGTCAGCGCGCTGACCGGCCTCTCCATGGCCCTGGGGGCGTTCATCGCCGGCCTGCTGCTGGCCGAGACCGAGTACCGCCATGAGGTCGAGGTCACCATCGAGCCGTTCAAGGGCCTGCTGCTCGGCCTGTTCTTCCTCTCGGTCGGCATCGGGCTCGACCTGTCGCTGCTGGCCGCCAAGCCGTGGGCGATCCTGGGCATGTCGGTCGGCGTCGTGGCGCTCAACGCCACGGTGGTGTTCGGGCTCGGACGGTTGTTCGGCCTGCCCTGGCGCGGGGCGCTGGAGGCCGGCCTGCTGCTCGCCGGGGGCGGGGAGTTCGCCTACGTCATCCTGTCGGCGGCCATGGGCGACGGCATCGTCCCGCGGCCGCTGGGCCAGATGGTGCTGGTCTCCTCGACCATCTCGATGATGTGCATTCCGCTGCTGGCCGCGGCGGGCCTGCGGCTGGGCGGGCGCAAGACCGGCGGCCAGGGGCTGGCGGCCGAGCCGGCGGCTGCGCCCGCCGCCGACGCGGCCGCCGCCGAGACGCCCAAGGTGCTGGTCGTCGGCTACGGCCGGGTCGGCAAGCTGGTCGGCGACATGCTGCACCGGCACGACATCGCCTGGGTGGCGGCCGAGCGCGATCCGAAGCTGGTCGAGGCCGCCCGCCATGCCGGCGAGGCGATCTACTTCGGCGACGCTTCGCGCCAGGAGTTCCTGCGCCGCTGCGGGCTGGAGAGCGCCCCGGCCCTGGTGGTGACCATGGATTCGCCCGAGGGGGTGGAGGCGATCGTCGCCACCGCGCGGGCCATGCGGCCGGACCTGACCATCGTCGCCCGCGCCCGCGACGCGCGCCAGGCCCAGCGGCTCTACGAGCTGGGCGCCACCGACGCCGTGCCCGAGACGGTTGAAGCTAGTTTACAATTGTCGGAGGCGGTTTTGGTTGAGATCGGGGTGCCAATGGGACTAATCATCGCATCGATCCACGAGCGGCGCGATGAGTTCCGAAAGGCGCTCAATCGGCCCGAGGCTCTGGGGGGAAGAGTCCGGCGCTACCGACGCGCGCAAGAAAACTGACGGTCGAGACGGAACTAAGCCGTTGAGGCGACGTTGTCCGCTGGAACCGGAGACGAGATTCGCGTCTTAGGCGAAGGGGGAGTGGCCAGCCAGACATCTGGGTGCTTGCTTGCGGTGTGCGGACATTCGCGCCCCGCGTGGACTGGACGGTCCTGGCGAGTGCGCTCATAGTTCAAGAGAATCAATCGGCTCCAGCCGAGTGGTGCGCGCGCTGCGCAGCGTGGACGCCTTTCGGGGACGTAAGCCGACAACAAGAATTCGGCGTCGTGATGTAGCCCAGGCGCATCGTTGACGACCGAACGAGGGATGTGTCTCTCGCCCCGAAGTTGATCGCCTAGGGGAAGATTGTGTAACGTCCTGGGGTTGGATTTGAGAGGCGCCGGCGAATTGGCGAAGGTGTTGCTCTAGCGACACTTTCGTAATGGTTGGGCCTTGATATAACAGCGCTGGGTCATTTGGCCGCAGCAGAGGGCAAGAGAGGGCTCTGAATATGAAATTCAAACTCCTAGCGGGGGCCGCCCTGGCTGCGGTGTTCGCCGCGTCGGGTGCTTCGGCGCAAGAAGTTGGTTGGTATGGCGCCGTCGACCTCGGCTATCACTGGCCGGACGGCATCGACGGTGAATCGTCGAACAACGCCGCTGGCGGTTCGCCCTACAACTGGACCTTCAACCAGGAAGAAGACTGGACCGGCTTCGCCCGTCTCGGCTACCAGCTGAACGAGCATTGGCGCGTCGAACTCGAAGGCGGCTACCGTCCGGGCGACATCGAGTCGATCCGCGGTGGTTCGAACAACTCGATCCTCGGCCTCTGCACCCCGGGCGTGGTCCGCTCGGCCGCCGCCCCGAACTGCGGCGCGGCCTCGGGCGACATCACGTCGTGGACCCTGATGGGCAACGTGATCTATGACATCGCCCCCGGCGCGGTCATCAATCCGTTCGTCGGCGCCGGTATCGGTATCAACCACGTGACCGTCGACGCCGTCGGCCAGTTCTCGTCGGTGACCGGTGCGTTCAGCGCCGCCAACCCGTCGATCCAGAACCTGACCATCGACGACGACGACACCGCCCTGGCCTGGCAGCTGATCGCTGGTCTGGCCTGGCGCGCGACCGACCGTCTGAACGTCGACCTGACCTACCGCTACCTGGGCGGCACGGACCTCGACTTCGCGTCGACCGGTTCGCACGCTCTGCAGCCGGGCGTCTTTACGGGCGAATACAACGACCAGTCGGTGACCGTCGGCCTGCGCTACTCGTTCGCGCCGCCGCCGCCCCCGCCGCCGCCCCCGCCGCCCCCGCCGCCGCCTCCCCCGCCGCCTCCGCCTCCGCCGCCGCCTCCGCCGGCGTATGAGGCCAAGCAGTTCATCGTCTACTTCCCGTTCGATCAGTACGTGCTGACGCCGGAAGCCCAGACGGTGATCCAGGAAGCTGCGACCTACGCGACCAGCGGCAACGCGACCCGCGTGATCGTGGTCGGCCACACCGACACCTCGGGTTCGGCTGCGTACAACGTCCGCCTGTCGGAACGTCGTGCGAAGGCCACCGCCGACGCCCTCGTGGGCCTGGGCGTGAACCAAGGCGCGCTGCAAGTGGATTGGAAGGGCGAAACCCAACTCGCCGTCCCGACCGCCGACGGCGTGAAGGAACCGCTGAACCGCCGCTCGACGATCGACATCAACTTCTAAGTCGATCTCGGCGATCAGCCGATCTAGCGGAGAGCCCGGCCGAAAGGCCGGGCTCTTTTGCTTTGGGCCCCTTGATTTGCGGAAGGGCGCAGCCTTCGCCGCCGTGCGGCGTTGTCCAAGCTCCGCCGCAGAGGGCGGGGCAGGTAGCGACGATGACGCTCGACCAGGGACTGGCCTTCGGACTCGTCGCGCTGACCATCGGCGCCTTCATCTGGGGGCGCTTCCGCTATGACGTCATCGCGATTTGCGCGCTGCTGGCCGGCGTGGCGATCGGCGTGGTCCCGGCCAAGAGCGCTTTCGACGGCTTCTCCAACGACATCACGGTGATCATCGCCGCGGCCCTGGTGGTCAGCGCCGCCTTCGCCAAGTCCGGCATCGTCGAGGCGGCGCTGCGCCCGCTGATCCCGCGGCTGAAGACCGAGCGCAGCCAGGTCCCGGTGCTCACCGCGGCGGTGACGATCCTCTCGACCGCCACCAAGAACGTCGGCGCCCTGGCCATCCTGATGCCGGTGGCGCTGCAGCTCTCGCGCCGCACCGGATCCTCACCCTCGCGACTGCTGATGCCGATGGCGTTCGGGGCGATGCTCGGCGGCATCGTCACCCTGGTCGGCACCGCGCCCAACATCATCGTCTCGCAGGTCCGCGAGGAACTGCTCGGCAAGCCGTTCGGCATGTACGACTATGCGCCGGTCGGCCTGGCGCTGGCGGCGATCGGCTTTGTGTTTCTGGCCTTCGCCTACCGCATCCTGCCCAAGGATCGCGCGCCGGCCGTCAACCTCGAGGAGGCCCTGGCCGCCAACGCCTACCTCACCGAGGTCGAGGCTCCCGAGGACTGGCCCCTGGCGGGCCTGCGGATCGGCGCGTTGCACGATCTGGCCGGCGGCGAGGCGCGGGTGATGATGCTGCTCAGCGGCGGCCGTCGCCGCCCCCGGCCGCATCCCAACACCAAGGTCCGCCCCGGCGACGTGCTCCTGCTGCAGGGCGAGCCCCAGCCCCTCGACGAGCTGATCAACCGCGGCAAGCTGCGGCTGACCCGTTCCGACCGACCGGTCGCGATGGAGGAGCCGACCGACGAGGTCCGCGTCGTCGAGGCGGTGGTCGGCGGCGAATCGGAACTGATCGGCCGCTCGGCCCAGCAGTCGGACCTCTACGGCCGGCAGGGCGTGAACCTGTTGGCGGTCAGCCGCTCCGGTTTCGACCTCAAGCAGCGGCCCGGCCGCATCCGCCTGCGCGCCGGCGACATCATCGTGCTGCAGGGTTCGGAGCGCACGCTGCCCGCCGCCCTGGCTGCGCTCGGCCTGCTGCCGTTGGCCGAGCGCGAGGTGCGGCTCGGCGGCATCCGCCACGTGCTCGCCCCGGCGGTGATCCTGGCGGCGGCCATGGTGCTGGTCGCCTTCCAGGTCGTCCCCGTAGCCATCGCCTTCTTCGGGGCGGCGGTGGCGATGATCGTCGTCGGCGCCCTGCGCATGCGTGAGGCCTACGCCGCCGTCGACGGGCCGCTGATCGTGCTGATCGCTGCGATGATCCCGGTCTCGGAGGCGATCTCTACGACCGGCGGGGCCGAACTGATCGGCGGCTGGCTCTCCAGCGTGTTTCGCGGCCAGTCGCCGATGATCGCCCTGGTGTCGATCATGGCCGTGGCCATGGCCGCTACGCCGTTCCTCAACAACGCCGCGACCGTGCTGATCGTCGCGCCGGTCGGGGCCAGCATGGCTCGCCAGTTGGGGCTCAATCCCGACCCGTTCCTGATGGCGGTGGCGGTCGGCGCGGCGTCGGACTTCCTCACGCCCATCGGCCACCAGTGCAACACCCTGGTGATGGGGCCGGGCGGCTACCGATTCGCCGACTATCCCCGTCTGGGCGCGCCCCTGACCTTGCTGGTGCTGGTCCTGGGCGCGCCGCTGATCGCCTGGTTCTGGCCGCTGACCGCGGGTTAGCTCGCGACCAGGATCCAGACCCCGATCGCCGCGAAGGACGCCGCCGCGGCCCAGCGGATGTACTTGAGCGGCAGGCGGGTGGCCGCGGCCTCGCCGATCAGCACCGCCGGCACGTTGGCGATCATCATGCCCAGCGTGGTGCCCGCCGCGACCACCAGCACCTGGTGGAACTTCGCCGCCAGGGCGACGGTCGCGACCTGGGTCTTATCGCCCATTTCCACGAAGAAGAACGCCACCAGGGTGGTCAGGAACACGCCGGCCCGGTCCTTGGGCTTGTCGCTCTCCTCGAACGTGTCGGGAATCAGCGCCCAGACGCCGAAGCCGATGAAGGCCAGGCCCAGCACCCACTTCATCCACGGGCCGCTCAGCAGTGCGGCGGCCGCGACCCCGACCCAGGCGGCCAGGGCGTGGTTGGCGATGGTGGCGACGAGGATGCCGAGAATGATCGGCGCGGGTTTTCGGAATCGCGCGGCCAGCAACAGGGCCAGCAGCTGGGTCTTGTCGCCGATTTCGGCGACGGCCACGAGGCCGGTCGAGACGAGGAAGGCTTCCATAGAGAACAAGCGTCCTGGCGGGGTCGAGGCATACCAATGGCCTTCCGCGCCGCCGACCCCGCATGGACCGACGCACGAAAGCCAAAGGTCTCGCCAAGCGCCCGACCGCCGAAGCGACTCAAGGCCTTTGCCGAACACGCCATGCTTCGAACCCTCAAGGTCCTCGGCAAGTCTGTTGACGTGTCCCCCGCTGGAGCTGCGGGCGGCTACTCCCCAGTGACGGACGTGTGGATAGGGTGGTGGCGCCGGGTGGGCAAGTGCGAACGACTCGCGATCAAACCACCCCCAGAATTCACAGTCGCGTGAGCGCGGCCTTTGTCCGGGCGCGGAGCGCCTGTGGAAAACTCAAGCCCGCCAAGCCCTGGCGTTAAAGGTAAATGAGGCGTTAACGAAATTCTCGTGGGGATGACCGCTCCAGACCGTTGACGAGTCATTAGCCTTCATGGCCCCATATGGAGCGTATCGGGGGCGGGGCAGCCACTAGATATAGCGGTGACGACGGCCGGGCGGTGTCCCGGAGGCAAAGCATCTGATAGTTATGGGTTTTGGGGCATGAGCAGCGGCGAAGCGGTGATGCGGACGGTTTCGGAAGCGACCCAGACGGCCCCGGACCGGGCTGAACGGCCTGCGCTCCAGCTCGTCCGGAAGGTGGAGGTCGATCGCTCGCGCGACGCCCTGCTGACCGAGTTCGGCAAGACCACCCTCGAGGACCGCTACCTGCTGGCCGGCGAGAGCTACCAGGACATGTTCGCCCGCGTGGCGACGGCCTACGCCGACGACGCCGAGCACGCCCAGCGCGTCTACGACTACATCTCGAACCTCTGGTTCATGCCGGCCACCCCGGTGCTCTCGAATGGCGGCGCCGGTCGCGGCCTGCCGATCTCCTGCTTCCTGAACGCGGTCGGCGATTCGCTCGACGGCATCCAGAGCGTCTGGAACGAGAACGTCGCGCTCGCCTCCAACGGCGGCGGCATCGGCACCTACTGGGGCGGCGTCCGTTCGATCGGCGAGAAGGTCAAGGGCGCGGGCCAGACCAGCGGCATCATCCCCTTCATCCGGGTGATGGACTCGCTGACCCTGGCGATTTCGCAAGGCTCGCTGCGCCGCGGCTCGGCCGCGGTCTATCTCGACATCCACCACCCGGAGATCGAGGAGTTCCTTGAGATCCGCAAGCCGTCGGGCGACTTCAACCGCAAGTCCCTGAACCTGCACCACGGCATCAACATCACCGACGAGTTCATGGAGGCCGTCCGCGAGGGCGCCATGTTCGGCCTGCGTTCGCCGAAGAACCAGGAAGTCCTGCGCGAAGTCGACGCCCGCTCGCTGTGGCAGAAGATCCTCGAGATCCGCCTGCAGACCGGCGAGCCCTACCTGATCTTCTCCGACACCGTGAATCGCTCGATGCCGCAGCATCAGCGCGACCTCGGCCTGTCGGTGCGCCAGTCGAACCTGTGCTCGGAGATCATGCTCCACACCGGGACCGACCACCTGGGCCATGAGCGGACCGCGGTCTGCTGCCTGTCCTCGGTCAACGCCGAGAAGTTCATGGAGTGGCGCGACCACCCGACCTTCATCGAGGACGTCATGCGTTTCCTCGACAACGTGCTGGAGGACTTCATCCGCAGCGCGCCGCCTGAAATGAAGAACGCGGTCTACGCCGCCCGGCGCGAGCGTTCGGTCGGCCTCGGCCTGATGGGCTTCCACTCCTTCCTGCAGATGCAGAACGTGCCGTTCGAGAGCGCCCTGGCCAAGAGCTGGAACATGCGCCTGTTCAAGCACCTGCGCCGCCAGTGCGACGCGGCCTCGCGCAAGCTCGCCGCCGAACGCGGCGCCTGCCCGGACGCGGCCGAGAAGGGCGTGATGGAGCGCTTCAGCCACAAGCTGGCCATCGCCCCGACCGCCTCGATCTCGATCATCTGCGGCGGCACCTCGGCGGGCATCGAGCCGATCCCGGCCAACATCTACACCCACAAGACCCTGTCGGGCTCGTTCGCGGTCAAGAACCCCTACCTGGAGCGCCTGCTCGACGAGAAGGGCAAGAACACCTCGCAGGTCTGGGACTCGATCCTGGAGAACGAAGGCTCGGTCCAGCACCTCGACTTCCTGACCCAGGACGAGAAGGACGTGTTCAAGACCGCCTTCGAACTGGACCAGCGCTGGGTCATCGAACTGGCCGCCGACCGCACCCCGGACATCTGCCAGTCGCAGTCGGTCAACGTCTTCCTGCCGGGCGACGTCGACAAGTGGGACCTGCACATGCTGCACTGGCAGGCCTGGGAGCGCGGCTGCAAGTCGCTCTACTACCTGCGCTCCAAGTCGGTGCAGCGCGCGGCCCACGCGGGCGGCGAGGGTGCGGCCATGATCATCGACGCACCGTCCGAGCGCACCGACTACGAGGAATGCCTGGCCTGCCAGTAGGCGCCGGCTTCTAACCGCCGCCCTCCGGCGGCGGAGATTCTCAAAGACCTGAGTCGAGGGACCTTCGCGCCCCTCGATGGCTGTCCGGACGGCGCCCGCGCTACGTCGCCTGTTCGCGTCGGCGCGCGCAAATTGCGCGCATTTTCCCTGTTTTGTCCCAGTCTGGCGCAGTTCCGCGCCCAGGGGCGCGCCACCTCAGGTGTAAACCCTATGTGACGCAGGGCAGAGGAACGGATTTCCCGTTGGCGTCATTCCATCATCATGGAAGGGTGCTTGTTGAGCCGCACGCTCAACGATGCGGTACGGGAGATTTGCTGATGAGGCTGTTGGCTGGGCTGGCCATCGCCTTGAGTTTTGGCGCTGCGACGGAGGGCGCGGCCCAAGTCCCGAGGCCTGGCGGTGACGCGGACCGGAGCGGCGCGGCCTTCGCGCCGGACAAGGCGCCGAAGATACGTCAGGACGACTTCGCCAACCTCATCGAGCGCGAGCAGTTCGCCGCCGACGGCGCCCAGGTCCGCTGGACCACCAACAACTTCCAACTCGGCAAGACCGCCCGTGGCTCGGTCGACACCATGCGGCTCAGCGTCGGCGGCGCCGAGCGCTCGCCCAGCGGCCTGCCGGCCAACATCGACACGCGCGCCGCTCAGTTCGACGCCGACGCCTACGAAATCGCTGTCACCCGCGACTGGGCGCCGGTGCGCTTCGGGGCCGGCGAACTCGACGTGGCTGTCACCCCGCACACCGGCGTCGGCCTCTCCAACAGCGGCGGCCAGGCCGAGGCCGGCGCCACCCTGACCGTCGCCCAGAAGCGCGACGGCGAAGTCGAGGACCGCCTCAACGACCTCGGGGTCCGCGACGGCAAGGCCTATGGCGACCAGGGCCGCTGGTACCTGTTCGCCGCCGCCAGCGGCCGCGCGGTCGGGCTCAACGTGCTGCGCAACGCCAACGGCTGGGACGGCCAGGGCTGGACCACCGACCCCTCCAGCGCCCTGGTCGGCGACGCCCATGTCGGCGTGGCTTACCGCAAGGGCGCGATGCAGACCTCGTTCGGCTACATCCACCGCGAGGTGAAGGGCGAGCACATGGTCTTCAATCAGGAGACCAAGGAGGACTCGGTCCTGGCCTTCACCTTCTCGATCAAGCCTCAGAAGTGACGCAGCCGATCCGACTTGAGATATATCTGAATATCGCTATGACGGGGGTCGCAGCGCGTCCCGTGCTTCCGTAAGCGTTTACGTCAGCCAACGCATCCACCCTGCCCGCCCGGGCGAGGGATCAGGTCCGGCCAGTCCGGATCGGATGCATCGCGCGGCGCTTACGGAGTTCCATATGCCTGCACTTCCCCGCCGGTTGCCCGCGCGTTTCGCCGGCGTCGTCATGCCCTTCGTGCTTTCCATTCTGATGACCTTCCTGGTCTCGGGGATCTCGACGCTCAAGAGCGTCGGCGCCACCCCGGCTATGCCCGCCGCCTGGATGGGCGCCTGGGCGGTCTCCTGGTTGGTCGCCTTTCCGGCCCTGCTGGTGCTGCTGCCGGTGGTCCGGCGCATCGTCGCCCTGATCGTCGAGCCGGCCTGACCGAGCGGGCGGGGAGGGCGCTCAGCCCTCCCACGCCCCCTCGAACGGCATCCGCCGGGCCCAGAACTCGGCCAGCCGTGGATCGGCGTCGACCCGGCGGACCACCGCCGTCAGCTTCGGGGCGGCCTGGTAGAAGACCTTGCGCCGCGGGGTCCAGCGCGACATCACCGCCACGTAGAGGTCGAGCACGCTGAGCGCGTCGCCCAGGATGTAGTCGCCCGGCGCGACCTGCTCGTCCATCATCCGCCAGCAGTCGGCTATGCGCTGGGCGGTCCGCTCAAGGATCACCTTTTCCGCCGCCGCGTCCGCCGCCAGCCGGCTGGGCTCGTCGCGCACCCAGAACATCGAATAGATCTGCGCCGGCAGGTAGCTCATCCAGCGCAGGAACTGCGCGCGCGCGGGCGCGTCCGGGGCGGGCGCAAGGCGGCCTTGCGGATGGCGGTCGGCCAGGTGGATCAGGATCGCCGCGCTCTCGGTCATCAGCTCGCCGCCGGGCAGGATCACCGCCGGCACCTGGCGCAGCCGGTTGACCTGGCCCACCGCGTCGGCCGCCGCCCGGCTGGCCCAAGGGGCGTTCTCGACCACCCGATAGGGCAGGCCCAGCAGGGTCAGCGTCGCTTCGACGGGCACGGAACCTGAACCGGCGGCCCCGTGGACGACATATTCAGCGCTCATGGTTCATCCCCGTGTTCCACAACATGTTGCGTGTAATGTGATGACCCAACCACAAGATATGCCCTTCCGCTGATGCCCGAACGGCGCCTAGATATGCTCCAACACCAGCCGTCAGATTCGAAAGCCGCACCCGTGACCGCGACGTCCGCTCAGCCCGGCCTGCTCACCCCGTCCTTCGCCTACAAGCCGTTCCGCTATCCGTGGGCCTATGACTTCTGGAAGAAGCAGCAGCAGGTCCACTGGATGCCCGAAGAGGTGCCGCTGGGCGAAGACCTCAAGGATTGGGCGGCCAAGCTCAACGACAAGGAGCGCAACCTCCTCACCCAGATCTTCCGGTTCTTCACCCAATCGGACGTCGAGGTGAACGACAACTACATGGAACGCTACAGCCGCGTCTTCAAACCCACCGAGGTGAAGATGATGCTGTCGGCCTTCTCCAACATGGAGACGATCCACATCGCCGCCTACGCCCTGCTGCTCGAGACGATCGGCATGCCCGATTCCGAGTTCACGGCGTTCCTCGACTACCAGGCGATGCGCGACAAGCACGACTACATGCAGAAGTTCGGCGTCGATTCGAACGCCGACATCGCCCGGACGCTCGCCATGTTCGGCGGCTTCACCGAGGGCCTGCAGCTGTTCGCCAGCTTCGCGATGCTGATGAACTTCCCGCGCCACAACAAGATGAAGGGCATGGGCCAGATCGTCTCGTGGTCGGTGCGCGACGAGAGCCTGCACTGCGAAGGCATCATCAAGCTCTACCACGCGTTCAACAAGGAGACCGGCGCGGTCACCAAGAGCGTCGGCGACGACATCGTCGACTGCTGCAAGACCGTGGTCGGCCTGGAAGACAAGTTCATCGACCTCGCCTTCGAGGCCGGCGAAATCCAGGGGATGACCCCCGAGGACATCAAGGCCTACATCCGCTTCATCGCCGACTGGCGCCTGCGCCAGCTGCATCTGCCGGAAGTCTACGGCGTGAAGGAAAATCCGCTGCCCTGGCTGCAGTCGATGCTCTCGGGCGTCGAGCACGCCAACTTCTTCGAGGCCCGCTCGACCGAGTACTCGAAGGCCGCGACCAAGGGGCAGTGGCACGGCGCCGACGGCGTCTGGTCGTCGTTCGACAACATGCTCGCCAAGCGCAGCGAGGCGGCGGAGTAGGTCTCAAGCGTCATCCCGGAAGCCGCATAGCGGCTGTCCGGGACCCATGAACACCTGATGCCTCAGGGCGCCAAAGCCTTCGGCTCGGCGAATGAGCCCCGATCTTGCTGCGCAAACCAGGATGACACGGTGCGGCGCTATCCCCGCACCGCATCCACGAACAGCCAGTCGCGCATCACCCCATCGAAGCCGCCGCCCTTGCCGGGGGTGATGGTCAGCGCCGCCCAGTCGCCGGCCGCGGCGTAGGCGGCCCGCAGCCGCGCCTCGTCGGGAAAATTGTAGTAGCGGCCCAGGCTGTCGCGCCCGCCGCCGTCGCCGGCCTTGAAGCCGGTGTGGAAGCGGCCGCCCGGCTTCAGCGCCCGGTGGATGCGGGCCAGCACGGCGGCCAGTCCGTCCTCGGGCACGTGCAGCAGGCAGGCGTTGGCCCAGACGCCGTCATAGGCGGCGGTCTCGTCCAGCTCCTCGAACCGCATCACCCGCACCGGCCGTCCCAGCCGCGCCTCCGCCTCTGCGGCCAGGCCCGCCGAGCCGTCCGTGGGGGTGACCTCGAAGCCGGCGGTGGTCATCAGCTCGGCGTCCTGGCCGGCGCCGCAGCCCAGCTCCAGGATGCGCGCCCGCGGCCGCAGCTGTTCGAGAAAGGCCTGCAGCCGCACCGGCGCGCCCCGCTGGCGCGCGGCGTAGGCCGCCGCCTCGCGGTCATAGAAGGCCAGGGTGTCTGCGTCGTGCATCTGGGCCATGCCGTCCTCCCCTTAGGTCTGGCCACCACCTCCCACCGCGTCCATTGTCCCGTCAACGCAAAGAAACGGGGAAACCATGTCCAAGCTTGTCGAGGTGTCCGACGCCGGTCACGTCCGCACCATCCGCCTGAACCGTCCGGAGAAGAAGAACGCGCTCAGCCAGCAGCTGGCCTGGGGCGTGATCGAGGCGGTCGACGCCGCCGCCCGCGACGACAATGTCTGGGTCGTGGCCCTGACCGGCTCGGGCGACGCCTTCTGCGCCGGGCTCGACCTGTCGGGCTCCGAGCCCTACCACCCGGACTCGGCGATGACCGCCCAGCTCGACGACATCAGCTGGGTCGGCCAGTTCGTGCTCGCCCTGCGCAAGCGCTGCGACAAGCCGGTGGTCGGCGGGATCAACGGCGTGGCGGTGGGCGCGGGCCTAGGCCTGGCCATGGCCACCGACGTGCGCCTGGTCGCCTCCAGCGCGCGGCTGATGGCCGGCTATACCCGCATCGGCGGCTCGCCGGACGCCGGCCTGACCATCACCCTGCCGCAAGTCATGGGCTATGAGCGCGCCATGCGCTTCATGATGGAGAACCGCACGATCGTCGGCGCCGAGGCGCTCGACTGGGGCATGGCCGGCGAGGCGGTCGACGACGCGAATTTCCACGCCCGGCTGGCCGAGTACTGCGCCCAGCTCTGCGAGTGGTCGCCGATCACCCTGCGCCTGCTCAAGCGCGGCATCGTGAAGTCCTACGAGTCGATCGATATGGAGCAGCAGCTCCGCTACGAGGTCGCCAACATCGGCCGGGCCTTCCGCAGCGAGGACGGCCAGGAAGCCCGCCGCGCCTTCCTCGAAAAGCGCAAGCCGGTGTTCCAGGGGCGCTAGGGCATTGACCGCCAGGGCGGCGAAACCGGGCTGCTGGGGCCGTTAGCTTTGGGCCCTAGCTGTTCCAGGGTCCGCCCTGCGGCTTGCTCTGCTCGGTGGTCGGCACCGCGGTCGCGCCGCCGCCCCAGCGGCCGCCGCCGCTGACGATCGGGTCCTGCTGGCGCGGCGGGGCGCCGCGGCCGACGCCCATCTTCATCAGCGCCGCGACGCGGTTGCCGGTGGCCGGGTGGGTTGAGAACAGGTTGTCCGCCCCGCGGCCCGCCAGCGGGTTGATGATGAACATCTGGCCGGTGGCCGGATTGCGCTCGGCGGTGACGTTGACGATGCCGTGGGCGTAGGCCTCGATCTTCTGCAGCGCGCTGGCCAGGGCCTGCGGGTCGCCGCTGATCTCGGCGCCGTGCTTGTCGGCCTCGTATTCGCGGCCGCGGCTGATCGCCATCTGCACCAGGGCCGCGGCCATGGGCGCCAGCACCATCAGCGCGATGGTCCCGATGATCCCGCCCGGGCGCTCGCGGTCGTTGCCGCCGAAGAACAGCGCGAAGTTGGCCAGAGACGAGATCGCCCCCGCCAGGGTCGCGGTGATCGTCATGGTCAGGGTGTCGCGGTTCTTCACGTGCGCCAGCTCGTGGGCCATCACCCCGCGGATCTCGCGGCGGTCCAGCATGCGCAGCAGGCCGACGGTGGCGGCCACCGCGGCGTGCTCGGGATCGCGGCCGGTGGCGAAGGCGTTCGGCTGCTCGGTCTCCATCACATAGACCTTCGGGCGCGGCATGTTGGCCCGGTCGGCCAGCTCGTAGACGTCGTTGACGTAGTTGCGCAGCAGCGGCTCGGAGGTCGCCGGATCGACCTCGCGCGCGCCGTACATGCGCAGCACGATCTTGTCGGAATTCCAGTAGCTGAAGAAGTTCATCGCCACGCCGATGGCGAGCGCGACGGCCATGCCGGTCGCCCCGCCGATCAGGTAGCCGACGCCGACGAACAGGGCGGTCATGCCCGCCAGCAGCATGAAGGTGCGAAGGTGATTGTGCATGGGGCCGGATATGGGGGCGGGCAGGGCGGCGGCGCAAGGCTCGCCGCCCGCCCGTCGTCCAATTCGCTCAGGCCTCGATGAAGGCCAGCAGGTCCGGGTTGATGATTTCCGGATGAGTCGTGCACATGCCGTGCGGCAGGCCCGGATAGACCTTCAGCTCGCCCTTCCTGAGCAGCTTGATCGCCAGCAGCGCGGAATCGGCGATCGGCACGATCTGATCGTCGTCGCCGTGCATGACCAGCACCGGGACCTCGATCGCCCGCAGGTCCTCGGTGAAGTCGGTCTCCGAGAAGGCCTTGATGCACTCGTAGTGGGCGTTGGCGCCGCCCATCATCCCCTGGCGCCACCAGTTGTCGATCACGCCTTCCGACACCTTCGCCCCCGCCCGGTTGAAGCCGTAGAACGGCCCGGCCGGCACGTCGTGAAAGAACTGCGCGCGGTTGGCGACCAGGGCGGCGCGGAAGCCGTCGAACACTTCGATCGGCAGGCCGCCGGGGTTCTTGTCCGACTTGACCATGATCGGCGGCACCGCCCCGATCAGCACCGCCTTGCCGACCCGCCCGCCGCCGCCGTGGCGGGCGACATAGCGGGCGACCTCGCCGCCGCCGGTGGAGTGGCCGATGTGGACGGCGTCCTTCAGGTCCAGGTGCGCGGCCAGCGCCGCCATGTCGGCGGCGTAGGTGTCCATCTCGTGGCCGCCGGCGGTCTGGCTGGACCGGCCGTGCCCGCGGCGGTCGTGGGCGATCACCCGATAGCCCTTGGCCAGGAAGAACATCATCTGCGCGTCCCAGTCGTCGGCGCTCAGCGGCCAGCCGTGATGGAACACGAGGGGACGTCCTGCGCCCCAGTCCTTGTAGAAGATCTCGGCGCCGTCGGTGGTGGTGATGGTCGGCATGCTCGTTGCTCCGCTTGGATCGCCGCGCCGCCGGGCGCGGCGTCGGCATCACGTGGGCGGGGCGGAGGTTTGTCGAGTCGGGTCGGCGCCCTATCTGGCGCGATGCCGGTGATTGCCTAGAAGGCGACCGTGCGCAGGGTCGCGGCGGCGGCCATGATGCGGTCGGTGGGCGCCTCGGCGCCGGCCGCCTGGGCGCGCATCAGCGCCTCGCAGTCGTCGCCCGGCATCGGGCGGGCGAACAGGTAGCCCTGCATCCGGTCGGCGCCGGCGGCGCGCAGGAAGATGGCCTGGGCCTCGTCCTCCACCCCCTCGGCGACGATGCGGGCGTCCAGCGACTTGGCGGCGCCGAGCATGGCCCGGACCAGCTTGGAGACCCGCGGGTCGCGGCCGACCCCGCCGATCAGCGACTGGTCCAGCTTCACCGTATGGATCGGCAGCTGCAGCAGCGCGCGCAGGTTCGAATAGCCGGTGCCGAAGTCGTCCAGCGCAATGCGCACGCCGCGTGAGGCCAGTCGCTCGATATGGCGGCGCGCCAAGCTGAGGTCGTGGACCAGGAAGGTCTCGGTGATCTCGACGGTCAGGGCGGTGGCCGGCAGGTCGGTGTCGGCCAGCCGCGCGATCAGCTTGCGCGAAAAGGCCGGGTCCATCAGCTCGCGCTGCGAGACGTTGCACGAAATCGTGTCGATCATCCCCTCGGCGACCCAGGGGGCGGCGCGCTGGCAGGCCGACTGGAAGATCGCTCCGTCCAGCTCGGCGATCAGGCCCAGCTCCTCGGCCAGCGGCACGAACACGCCCGGCGGGATCATGCCGCGCTCGGCGTGGTTCCAGCGGGCCAGCACCTCGGCGGCGATGATCCGCCCGTCGGCGGCGTTCACCACAGGCTGGAACCAGGGAACGATGTGGCCGGCCGGGATCGCCCGGCGCAGCTCGGTCTCCAGGCTGTGGCGCGCTTCGGTGGCCTTGCGCAGGTCATCGTCGAAGGCCGACCAGCGGCTGCCGCCGGCGGTCTTGGCGCGATAGAGTGCAATGTCGGCGAACCGCTGCAGGTCGGCCGCGTCGGCTGCGTTGGTCGGATAGACGGCGAGCCCGACCGAGGCGCCCGGCGCGATCGCCCGGCCGTAGATCGTGTGGGTCTGGGTCAGGGCCGAAGTCAGCTCGGCGGCGCGGGCGGCGGCGTCGGCGCCCGCGGCGATCACCGCGAACTCGTCGCCGCCCAGGCGCGAGACCACGTCGCCTTCGCGCGCGGAGGCTTTCAGCCGGCGGCCGATCTCGACCAGCAGCTGGTCGCCGGCGTCATGGCCCAGGCTGTCGTTGAGGTTCTTGAAGCGGTCGAGGTCGATGACCAGCAGCGCCACCGGCTCGCCGCTGCGCTGGGCCTCCTCCAGACGCCCGACCAGGGCGGCGGTGAAGGCGCCGCGGTTCAACAGCCCGGTCAGGCTGTCGGTCCGCGCCAGGTGCATGGTGAGCGCGCGCTCGGTCTCCAGCTCCTCGATGCGCGCGGCCAGGCTGGCGGAGACCTGCCGCAGCTCTTGCCGGGCCTCGATGAGCAGGGCTTCGGCGTCGCGCGCCACAGGTGCGGGAATGGGAAGGGACATGGCGGATCAGGCCCCTGGACGCCGTCCGCGGGGGCCCTTGGAATCCGCCATGGATCCCAGGATCTCCGTCCAGACGATGCCCTTCATGTCGCCCCCTTCCGCGCGCCCTGAAAAATCAAGGTTACGCGTAATAGGCGGCAATCCCGGAATCGTCCGTTAACAGGCGCCGCAAAGGCGCCCGTCAGGGTGGTCAGGCGCGGGCGGTTTCGCCCTCGCCGGGTTCCTCGATCTGGTTCTCCCACTTGGCGACCACCGCGGCGGCCACCGAGTTGCCGACCACGTTGGTGGCGCTGCGGCCCATGTCGAGCAGGTGGTCGACGCCGAGGATCAGCAGCAGGCCGGCCTCCGGCAGGTCGAAGTAGGTCAGGGTGGCGGCGATCACCACGAGCGAGGCGCGCGGCACCCCGGCCATGCCCTTGGAGGTCACCATCAGCAGCAGCAGCATGGTGATCTGCTGGCCGATGGTCAGCTCGATGCCATAGGCCTGGGCGATGAACATCACCGCGAAGGTGCAGTACATCATCGAGCCGTCGAGGTTGAACGAGTAGCCCAGCGGCAGCACGAAGCTGGAGATCCGGCGCGACAGACCGAACTTCTGCAGTTCTTCCAGGGTCCGCGGATAGGCCGCTTCCGACGAGGCGGTGGCGAAGGCCAGCAGCGCCGGCTGGCGAATCTGGCCGAGCAGCTGCAGGGCGCGCTTGCCGACGATCAGGACGACCGCCAGGCTCAGCAGGGCCCACAGCACGCCGAGCGAGGCGTAGAAGCCGAGCACGAACTTAGCGTAGTCGACCAGCACGCCCAGGCCCTGGGTCGAGATGGTGGCCGCCAGGGCCGCGAAGATCGCCAGCGGCGCGGTCTTCATGACGTAGCCGGTGACCTTCAGCATGATGTTGGCGATCTGGTCGACCAGGGCGGTGACGGCCGGGGCCTTGTCGTCCAGCGCCGCGACGGCGGTGCCGACGAACACCGAGAACACCACGATCTGCAGGATCTCGTTGTTGGCCATCGCCTCGACGATCGACTTCGGCACCAGGTGGGTGACGAACTCCTTCAGGGTCAGCTTGCTGGCGTCGACCGCGCCGGCCGCGTGGCCTGCGCTGTCGACCAGGCCCATGCCGACGCCGGGCTGGATCAGATGCACCATGATCAGGCCGATGGTCAGCGAGACGATCGAGGCGGTGATGAACCAGGCCATGGTCTTGACGCCGACCCGGCCGATGGAGGCGGCGTCCTCCATGTGGGCGATCCCGGCCACCAGGGTCGAGAACACCAGCGGGGCGATGATCATCTTGATCAACCGCAGGAAGACGTCGGTGATGATGGTCAGGTTGTCGGCGACGGACTTGGCCTGTTCGGGGCTCAGCCCCTGGTTCACGCCCCAGCCTACGAGGACCCCTAGCACCATCGCCCCAACAATGAAGGCGGTGAAAAGTCTGTTCATGGCGGGTCCCCCGACGTCACTAGAGCAGGCCTTGTGGCCGACAATGGGGGCTTTCGTCCATAGGTTTGCAAAAGCGTGAAAGAGACGTCTCGCAACCTGCACAAGAGCAGGCTAAACTGACCCATGTTCAACGAAGAGAAAGCAGCCGCCATCGTCGAGCGGCTTAATACCGAATATCAGACGACCGTCGAAGCTCTGCGGAGCGCCCTGAAAACCTTCCTGGCCGGCGGCCCGCCGCCCAGTCCCGCGGCCCGCGCCGAAGGAATCTTCGCCTATCCGGAACTGCGGCTGACCTGGCCTCCGGGCCACAGCTATCCGCGCCTGTCGCGCGCCTACGCCCGACTGTCGCAGCCCGGCGCCTACTCGGTCACCGTGACCCGGCCGGACCTCTACCGCGACTATTTGACCGAGCAGATCAGCCTGCTGATGGCCGACTTCGAGGTCACCATCGACGTCGGGCGTTCGCGCCAGGAAATGCCGTTCCCCTACGTGCTGGACGGCGCCGTCGACCTGGCTATGGCCGATGTCGGCTCGGCCGAGATCGCCCGCCACTTCCCGACCACCGAGCTCGCCCACATCGGCGACGAGATCGCCGACGGCTTCTGGGACGCCAGCCTCGAGCCGACCCGGCCGCTGGCCCTGTTCGACGGCCTGCGCACCGACTTCTCGCTGGCTCGGCTGGCGCACTACACCGGCACCCCGGCCGAGCACGTGCAGCCCTACATCCTGTTCACCAACTACCACCGCTACGTGGACGAGTTCGTGCGCTGGGGCTGCCAGCAGATCGCCGAGGGCAAGTACGACGCCCTCTCGGCCGCCGGCCGCGTGCTGGTGACGGCGGAGACCGAGAACCCCGAGCAGGTGGTCGCCGACGGCGCCTGGCGGCGTCACCAGATGCCGGCCTACCACCTGATGGCCAAGGGCAAGCGCGGCCTGACCCTGGTCAACATCGGCGTCGGTCCGTCCAACGCCAAGACCATCACCGACCACCTGGCGGTGCTGCGGCCGCAGGCCTGGCTGATGATCGGCCACTGCGGCGGCCTGCGCGGCTCGCAGACCATCGGCGACTACGTCCTGGCCCACGCCTATCTGCGCGACGACCACGTGCTGGACGACGTGCTGCCGCCGGAAATCCCGATCCCGCCGATCGCCGAGATCCAGGTGGCGATGAACCGCGCCGCCGAGACCGTCACCGGCGAAAGCGGCGAGATGCTCAAGCGCCGGCTGCGCACCGGCACGGTGGTCACCACCGACGATCGCAACTGGGAGCTCCGCTTCTCGTCCTCGTCGCTGCGGTTCAATCAATCGCGCGCCGTGGCCATCGACATGGAGAGCGCCACCATCGCCGCCCAGGGCTACCGCTTCCGGGTGCCGTACGGGACGCTGCTCTGCGTGTCGGACAAGCCGCTGCACGGCGAGATCAAGCTCCCGGGCCAGGCCAACGCCTTCTACGAACGCGCCATCGGCCAGCACCTGCAGATCGGCATCGCCACCATGGACCTGCTGCGCGAGGAAGGCCCCCGGGTCCACTCGCGCAAGCTCCGCAGCTTCGACGAGCCGCCGTTCCGGTAGGTTCTTTTCCGCCCCCATCCTGATGAGGGCGGGGGACCGCCCGGCGGACGGTCCCCCGCTTCAGGAGAGGAAAGGACCTAGAACCGCGTCCGCAGCCCGACCGCGAAGTTGCGGCCGCGCAGCGGGGCGGCGTCGGCGATGAACGAGGCGTGGTTCAGCGCCTGCTCGTCCAGCAGGTTGGTCCCGCGCACGAACACTTGGCTGGCGAAGCCGCCGGCCGTGAAGTCGTAGGCCAGCGTGCCGTTGACCATGTCGTAGCCCGGCGTCTTCGTCTCGAAGTCGGCGACGGCGTCCTGCTCGAAGACCCGGACATATTCGAGGTTCCCCGACCAGTCGCCGCGGGCGACGTCGCCCCGCACCCCCAGCCGCCCCGCCGGGATGCGCGGCAGGTCGCCGCCCTCGTCGAATTCGGCGCGCACATAGTCGCCGAACACGCTCGCCGACAGGCCCGGCGCGAAGGCGTGGCGCACCTCGCCCTCGACCCCGGTGAAGGTGGCGTCGGCCTGGCTGTAGCGGATCAGGCGGAAGTCCTCGAACTGGTCCAGGGTGCGGGCGAAGATGTAGCCGTCATAAGCGTAGCGATAGGCGCTGGCCGAGAAGGTCGTCGCCCCGCCGGTCTTCTTCAGGCTCAGCTCGACCGAGTTGGCGGTCTCAACGTCCAGGGTCGGGGTCCCGATCTCGTAGGTGTTGGTCGCCAGGTGGACGCCGCGGGCATACAGCTCCTGGGCGCTCGGCGCGCGCTGCGAGCGGGCGACCGACAGGCTGACCGCATAGTCCGGCGCGAACCGCCAGGTCGCCGCCGCCGAGGCCGAGAACGGGCTGTGGTCGGTGTCGATGCGGCCTTGGGCGCGGGCGTCCTGCCACTCCTGGCGCAGGGCCCCCTCGAACCGCCAATCACCGAGCTCCAGCTCCTCGAGCACGAAGATCGCCGAGTTGGTCGTCCGGCTCTTGGGAATGAACGACTCCGCGCCGACCGCCGCGAAGTCGCTGCGCGCGGTCTGCACCCCGACCACCCCGCGCAGGGCGCCGATCGGCGCATGCTGCGCTTCGATCCGCGCGTCATAGCCCTTGTTGGTGAAGGTGGTCGCCACCACCCCGTCGTCGATCTCGTCGTGGGCGTAGTCGGTGTAGCCGCCGCGCAGGCGGATGCGCTCGATCCCGGCCAGCGGATCGCGCAGCTCGCCGCGCAGGTCGACCCGCTTGCTCTTCAGCTCGACGATCGGCGCGCCGTGGTCGTGCTCGTGGTCATGGTCGTGATCATGGTCGCCATGGTCGTGGCCGCCGCAGTGCAGGCTCGACCCGTGCGGGTGGCAGTCCTCGTATTCGTGGCTGTGACCGGGCAGGCCGTAGGTGCTGCGCTGGTCGGTATAGGCCGCGCCCAGATAGCCCCGGCTTCCGACCCACGAGAGGCCCAGGCTCGCGGTCCGGCTGCGGTTGAACGAGCCGTCCAGCGTGTCCTCGGGCCAGTCCGGGACCTCGTAGTCGTCGGCCCGGCGGCCGGCCGCCTCCAGCCGGATCGCGAAATTGCCGGTCCCGCCGGTCACCCCGACCACCCCGGCCCGCTCGTTGTCGGCCGAGCCGAGCCGCACCTCGGCGACGCCCTCGAAGCCGTCGTCCGGAATGGCGGTCGGGATCTTCTTGTCGATCAGGTTGACCGCTCCGCCGATCGCCCCACCGCCATAGAGCAGGGCGCTCGGCCCGCGCAGGATCTCGATGCCCTCCAGCAGCAGCGGCTCGCCCGACACCGCGTGGTCCGGGGACACTTCCGAGGCGTCCATGATCGCCGCGCCGTCGGTCAGCACCTTCACCCGTGGCGCGGTCTGGCCGCGGATCACCGGCCGGCTCGCCCCGCCGCCGAAGGTGTCGGAGTTCACGCCCGGCAGGCCGGTCAGGGTCTCGCCCAGCGTCGACTGCCGGCGATGGTCGAGGTCCTGGCCGCGCACCACGGCCACGCTCGAGATCACCTCCCGGTCGGAGCGGCCCAGCGGGTCGCCGGTGACGACGATCTCGCCGATTTCCATGCCTGGCCCGGATTGGTCGGCCCAGGCCGCGGTGGCGGTCGCCGACAGGCTGGCGGCGGCGAGCAGGACAGTTCGAAGTTGCATTTTACGGGACCCCGGCACATGACTGAAGTCTCGCTCATTATGTTATAACGTAACATTCATCAAGATGCCTCCCGCTCCTCAAGGCCCCCTCAAGACCTCGGCGCTTTTCCGCCATATCGAGCACCTCCAGGGCGACGTCCCTTGGGGCAGTTTTCTTGACGCCGGGACCGGCGTGAACTCGGCGCTGTGGTCGACCGCGCTGCCCACCGACCGCTGGTGCGCGGTGACCGGCTCGGCGGCGCACGGCGACCAGGTTCGCGAGCGGGTCGGCGCGCGGCTGCGCGCGCAGGATCGGCTGATCGTCGGCAACTGGACCGACGGCGACCTGCTGGCCGGGGAGGGGTTCGACACCGTGCTCACCGACTATCTGGTCGGCGCGGTCGAGGGCTTCTCGCCCTATTTCCAGCCGCACTTGTTCGCGCGGCTGCGGCCGCTGGTGAAGCAGCGGCTCTATGTGGTCGGGCTCGATCCCTACGTGACCGGCGAGGCGCCCACCGAGGCGGCGCGGGCGGTGCGCGACATCGGACGGCTGCGCGACGCGGTGCTGCTGCTGGCCGGCGAGACGCCCTATCGCGAATTCCCGGCCGAGTGGGTGGTGAGCAGCCTGCGGGCCTCTGGCTACCGGGTGCTGTCCGCACGCCGCTTCGGCAACCGTTATCGCGCGGCCTGGGTGAACGGGCAGCTCGACATGGCGGCGCGCCGCCTCGCCAAGCTGCCCGACTCCTCCCTCGCCGCAGCCATGGGGCTGTGGGTCGAAACGATGCGGGGGCGCAGTCTCGACCTATGCCTGCGGCACGGCGGGCTCGCTCACGGCCACGACTATGTCATCGCGGCCGAAGCGTCCGCCTGAGGGGCGGGAGGATCTCCCGACCGCGACGTGCATCTGTCAGCGAGATCAGCGTTTCACGAGGATCCCACGGACGATAGGCCCTTGTCCGTCGTGCGGCGGGTTTGGGCCCCACTTTGGGGCGCCGCGCCTGGCGGCGAAGTCGGACTAGAGCGCGCCCGACAGGCTATCCAGCAGCGCCGCAGCCGCGCGGCTCGGCCGGCGGTCCGGGTGACGGACCAGGTCGAACGGGCGCGGCGGCAGTTCCGGTCCGACCGCGACCAGCGCGCCGCTGGCGATCAGCGGCCGCGCGGCCAGTTCCGACACAGCCGCCAGCAGCCCGCCCTGCGTCACCGCCGATAGGATCGCCTCGTTCGAGGCCAGCACCAGCGCGCAGGGCAGGGCGTCGGGATCGACCCCCAGGGCGCGCAGCGCCTGCTCGAATTCCGAGCGGGTGCCCGACCCGGCCTCGCGCCGCGCCCAGCGGTGGTCGAGCAGCGCGGCGACCTCGAAACCCCGGCCCTGCGCCAGCGGATGGTCGGGCGTGGCCACCATCGCCAGCCGGTCGGCGCCGACCTGCCGCCGCTCCAGCCGCGGCGCCTCGACCGCGCCCTCGACGAAGCCCAGCTCGACCGCCCCGCTCAGCACCGCCTCGGTCACCTGGGCGGTGTTGCCGATCGCCAGGTGCAGCTCGATCCCCGGATGGGCCCGCCCGAACGCCGCTAGGCGCGGCGGCAGCCAATAGGCCCCGATCGTCTGGCTCGCGAAGATGTCGATGCGTCCGCGCTTCAGGCCGGCCAGGTCGTCCAGCAGCCGCTCGGCGTCGGCGGCGCGGGCCAGCACCGCCCGGGCTTCGGGCAGGAAGGCGCGGCCGGCCTCGCTCAGCGTCAGGCCGCGGCCGACGCGGTCGAACAGCTGCGCGTCGTGCCGCGCCTCCAGCGCCGCGACCGCTGCGCTGGCCGCCGACTGAGTGATGTTCAGCGCCTGCGCCGCGCGGGTCATGTGCTGGCGCTCGGCCACCGCCACGAAGATGCGCAGTTGCTCCAGGGTCATGGCGATATGATCGGAATTGACGATCGGTATGGCAAGAACAATGCGTTGGAATGATCGAACGCCAAGGTGGACAAGAGCGCATGTCGCTCGCCCTCGCCATTCGCCATCGCCTGCCCGGGGTGCTGCTCTGCGCGCTGCTCGGGCTCGCCGCCATCGGCCTGCAGGGCCTTGAGGCGCGGCTGACCGGCCGCGCCTGGCTGGAGGCCTTGGTTCTCGCCATCCTGCTCGGCGCCGCGGTCCGCACGCTCTGGACGCCGGGCCCGCTCTGGAGCGGCGGGATCGAGTTCAGCGCCCGCACCCTGCTTGAGCTGGCCGTCGCCCTGCTCGGCGCCGGCGTCAGCGCCGCGGCCCTGGCGGCGGTCGGTCCGGCGATGCTGGCCGGGATCGCCCTGGTCGTCGCGCTGTCGGTGGCCGGCGGCTACGCCATCGCACGGGCCTTCGGCCTGCCGCGCCGCATGGCGGTGCTGATCGCGGCCGGCAACTCGATCTGCGGCAACTCGGCGATCGCCGCCGTCGCTCCGGTGATCGGGGCCGAGCCGGACGACGTCGCCTCGGCCATCGCCTTCACCGCCGTGCTCGGGGTCGGGGTGGTGCTGGCCGTCCCGGCTCTGGCCGCGTGGCTGGGTCTCGCGCCGCTGGCCGCCGGGGCCTTCGCCGGCCTCACCGTCTACGCCGTGCCCCAGGTGCTGGCCGCCGCCGCCCCGGCCGGAGCCGCGGCGGTGCAGGTCGGGGCGCTGGTCAAACTGACCCGGGTCGTCGCGCTTGGCCCGGTCTGCCTGGCGCTCGGCCTGCTGTCGCGCGGCGGGGAGCGCGCCGATTGGCGCCGGCTGGTTCCCTGGTTCGTCGTCGCCTTTCTGGTCTTGGCCGCCCTGCGCGCGGCCGGCGTCCTGCCGCCCCCGGCGCTCCAGGCCGCCGGCCAGGTTTCCACGTGGCTGACCATCGCCGCCATGGCCGCGCTGGGGCTCGGGACCGACGTGCGGGCGCTGCTGGCGGCCGGGCCTCGGGTCGTGGCGGCGGCCAGCCTGTCGCTGCTGCTGCTGGGGGCGCTGGCGCTTGGCCTGCTGACCCTGCTCGGCTGGGCTTGAGGCGCCGCGCCCCCTCGAAATCACGCCCGGGACGCGCTAAATCCGCCGCCATGACGACGATCAAATTCGAAGCCATCGACAACTTCCGCGACTTCGGCGGCTACAGCACCGCCTGCGGCCGAGGCCTGAAGGCCGGCCGGCTGTTCCGCTCGGCCAACCACGCCTACGCCACCGACGGCGACCTCGCCGCGCTGCGCGACCTCGGGGTCGGGGTGATCGTCGACCTGCGCCGCCGCCGCGAGCGCGAGCGCGAGCCGTCCCGTCGCTGGGAAGGCTTCGCCGGCGCGGTGATCGAGAACGACATCGACGGTCCCGAGCACGACTGGGCCGACGCGCTGAAGGCCGCGCCCGCCGTCAACGCCGACTGGTTCTTCAACGACAGCCTCGGCTTCTATCGCGCCGCGCCGCACGCCGAGCGGATGATCGACCTGTTCAGCCGCTACTTCGCGACGCTGGCCGCCACCGAAGGCGCGGTGGTCGTGCACTGCGCGGCGGGCAAGGACCGCACCGGCATGATCTGCGCCCTGACTCACCACATCGCCGGGGTGCACCGCGACGACACGATGGCCGACTACCTGGCGACCAACGCCGCGGCCGACGTCGAAAAGCGCATCGAGTTCCTCGGCCCCTGGATCCACGACCTGACCGGCGTCACCGTCGACGACGCCGGTCTGCGCCAGGCGGTCAGCGTCAACGAGGCGTTCCTGGCCGAGGCCTTCGCGGCGATGACCGAGAGCCACGGCTCGATCGACAACTACCTGGCCGAAGTCCTCGGCGTCGACACCGCCCTGCGCGATCGCATCGCCGCCCGCATCCTGGGCTGAACCAACGCAGGGCGTCATCCCTGGGCTGACATCGCCGCCCCGATCCCCTAAGCGTCCCCGCAACCAACAAAGACGGGGACCAGTCATGCAGAGCTTCCAGCCGCCGCGGCGCATCCTGATGGGGCCCGGCCCCTCCGACGTCAGCCCCCGCGTGCTGGCCGCGCTCGCCCGCCCGACCATCGGCCACCTGGACCCGCAGTTCCAGGACCTGATGGAAGAGATCAAGGGCGCGTTGGCCCGGCTGTTCAACGCCCCCGACCACGCCTGCGTCCCGCTGCCCGCGCCCGGCACCGCCGGCATGGAAGCGGCGATCATGAACCTGCTGGAGCCGGGCGACCGCGCCGTCATCGCCATCAACGGCGCCTTCGGCGGCCGTATGGCCGACATGGCCGACCGGGCCGGCGCCGAGGTCGTGAAGCTCGAGTTCGAATGGGGCAAGCCGGTTGATCCGGCCGTGGTCGAGGAAGCGCTCAAAGCCGCCCCGACCAAGGTCCTGGCCTTCGTCCACGCTGAGACCTCGACCGGCGCGCGCTCGGACGCCGCCACCCTCTGCGGCTTGGCCCGCCAGCACGGCGCGCTCTCGATCGTCGACTGCGTGACCTCGCTCGGCGGGATCACCGTCGACGTCGCCGCCTGGGACGCCGACGCGGTCTATTCCGGCACCCAGAAGTGCCTCTCGGCCCCTCCGGGCCTGTCGCCGATCGCGCTGTCGAAGCGCGCGCAGGCGGCGATCACCGGCCGCAAGACCAAGGTCCGCAACTGGCTCTGCGACTTCAACCTGCTGATGAGCTACTGGGGCGGCGACGGCGGGCGCACCTATCACCACACAGCGCCGATCAACGCGCTCTACGGCCTGCACGAAAGCCTGGTCGCCCTGTTCGAGGAAGGCCAGCAGGCCGTCCTGGTCCGCCACGCCCGCACACATGAGGCGCTGGCCGCCGGCATCGAGGCGCTGGGCCTGAAGTTCCTGGTCGACGCCAAGGACCGCCTGCCGCAGCTCAACGCGGTGATCGTTCCCGACGGCGTCGACGAGGCCGCCGTCCGCACCTATGTGCTCGACAAGTGGGACCTGGAGCTCGGCGCCGGCCTCGGCCCGCTGAAGGGCAAGGTCTGGCGCATCGGCCTGATGGGCGCCTCGGCCACCCCCTGGCACGTCCGCCTCTGCCTCAACGCCCTGGCCGAAGCCCTCGCCGCCCAAGGTTTCAAGGCCGACGTCCAGGCCGCGCTCGCCGCCGCCGACGCCAAGCTGGCCTGAACCCATCAGATCCTCCCCCGCTGGGGGAGGTGGATCGGCGCATAGCGCCGAGACGGAGGGGGACTGCTCTCAAGAGAGTCAAAGTCCCCCTCAGTCAGCCATGCGGCTGACAGCTCCCCCAGCGGGGGAGCATCGTCCATCGCCCCTAGATGCTCGCCTGCATCCGGTAGAGCCGCTCATAGGCCCCGCCGGCGGCGATCAGCTGCTCGTGGCTGCCCTGCTCGGCGACGCCCTGGTCGGTCAGCACCAGGATGCGGTCGGCGTTCCGCACCGTCGACAGCCGGTGGGCGATGACCAGGGTCGTGCGGTTGCGGGCCAGCTCTCCCAGCGCGCCCTGCACGGCCTTTTCGCTCTCGTTGTCGAGCGCGCTGGTCGCCTCGTCGAAGATCAGGATCGGGGCGTCCTTGAGGAAGGCGCGGGCGATGGTCAGCCGCTGCTTCTGCCCGCCCGACAGCTTCACCCCGCGCTGACCGATGTCGGTGTCGTAGCCGTTCGGCAGCGCCATGATGAAGTCATGGGCGTTGGCCCGTCGGGCCGCTTCAACGATCTCCGCCTCGCTGGCGTCCGGCCGTCCGTAGCGCAGATTCTCGGCCACGCTGCCGGCGAACAGGTAGACGTCCTGCTGCACCACCGCGACGTTGCGCCGGAGCGAGCTCAGCGTCAGGTCCCGCACGTCGGTCCCGTCGATCATCACCGCCCCGCTGCTAGGCTCGTAGAACCGCGGGATCAGCGAGCACAGCGTCGTCTTGCCGACCCCGGAGCTTCCGACCAGCGCCACGAACTCGCCGGGTCGGATGTCCAGCGAGACGTTGCGCAGCACGTGCGGACCGTCCTCGTCGTAGCGGAAGCTGACGTCTCGGAACGCCAGCGTCCCGCGCGGCCGGTCCAGCACGATCGCGCCGGGCCGGTCGGCGACCTCCGGCGCGGTCTCCAGGATCTCCATCATCCGCGTGAACCCCGTGTAGCCCTGCTGCCAGAGCCGCACGAAGTTCGCCAGCCGCTGCACGGGGTCGATCAGCACCGCCACGCACAGCAGGAAAGTCAACATGTCGGCGACGCTCAGCTGCGCCTGCTGCACGCGGATCGCCCCGGCGACGATGACCACCACGGTGATCAGCTGGGCGAAGGTGGTGGTCCCGACCGAGAAGAACGCCTCGCTCCTGTAGCCGGCCCGCCGGGTGTCGAGGAACTTGAGGTTCTCCGTCTCGAAGCGGCGGTTCTCGACGTCCTCGTTCGCGAACGACTTCACCACCCGGATGCCGGCCAGCGAATCCTCGACCCGTTCGTTGATCGCCCCGACCTGCCGCTTGGACTGCGTCAGGGCGATGTTCATCCGGCCGCTGAAGTGCAGGGCGTAGATCACCGCCAGCGGAATGATGGCCACGATCATCAGGGTCAGCGGCACGTCGAGATAGGCGAGGATGGCGATCGCCCCGGCGAACTTCAGCACCGCGATCGCCAAGTCCTCAGGGCCGTGGTGGTAGAGCTCGCCCAGCATGAACAGGTCGTTGGTGATCCGGCTCATCAGCTGCCCGGTCCGCGTCCGGTCGTAGAACCGGAACGGCAGGGTCTGGCAGTGCTCGAACAGCTCCTTGCGAAGCGCGCTCTCCATCTTCGCGCCCATCACATGGCCCTGGTAGTCGACGAACAGGGTCGCCAGCACCTGCACGGCCAGCAGGCCGAGCATGACCCCGCCGACCGCGTAGACCTGATTCAGGATCTGCGGCGTCGCGCCCGCCGCGCCGAGCTGGCGGGCGACATAGTTGGCGCACAGCGGCAGGAACAGCGCCGTCGCCGAGACGAGCACCGCGCAGGCCAGGTCCGCCAGGAGCAGCGGAATGTGCGGCCGATAGTAGGAAACGAATTTCAGCGCCCGGGCGCGAGCCTGGGCGTCGAGGCCGACCGTCCGCGACGGCCGAAGTGCGTGGGGGTTATGCGGCGCGTCTGCTTGCGCCAGCGCCCCCGGAGTACGTGATTGCATGAACGATCATGTCCTGTTGCGAGGATTTTCCTTTCTGGTTGGACACGAACGTTCTCATTTCACTCTCCCTGGGTCGGCCGATGTCGACGCGCCGGACTATGCCGCCGGCTCTCCGCGTCGGCAACCGTCGTTATCTCTCCGCCATGCCGCTTTTTCGATTCCCAAGCCCGCGCCGGGGCGTAACCTGCCGGCCAAGTCCGCCGCCATGAGCGGGCGTCCGGGAGAGGCCTTTGAGTACAGTCGAAGCCAGCGGATCGGGGTCGGTCACCGACCTCCCGATCGACGCCGAAGTCATGGGCGACGGCCGCCTGAACCGCGGCGGGGTCGCCTGGTCGCTGTTCGAGGGCGCCCGTAATCCCTACGTCATCCTGATCACCATCTACATCTTCATGCCCTATGTGGCGGGCGTGATGGTCGGCGACCCGGTGCGCGGCCAGGAGGTGATCTCCCAATGGAGCCAGTACGCCGGCTGGGCGGTGATGCTGACCGCGCCGCTGCTCGGCGCCTCGATCGACCAGCTGGGCCCGCGCAAGGGCTGGCTGGCCCTGATCGTCGGGCTGATGGTCCCGATGATGGTCGCGCTATGGTGGGCCAGGCCCGACCACAGCGGCCTCAGCGTCACCATGGTCATGCTGCTGGTCACCGCCATCGGCCTGCTGTTCGCGTTCAGCGAGGTGCTGCACAATTCACTGCTGGTCCGCGCCGCCGGGCTCAACGCGGCGCATAAGGCCTCGGGCCTGGCCCTGGCGCTCGGCAACCTCACCTCGGTGGTGGCCCTAGGGTTCACCGCCTGGGCCTTCGCCCTGCCGGGCAAGGTCGATTGGGCCTGGGTGCCCGCCGCGCCGCTGTTCGGGCTCGATCCGACCAGCCATGAGCCCGAGCGGGTGGTGGCGCTGCTCGCCGCCGGCATCTTCGCGATCGGCGCCTTGCCGCTGTTCCTGTTCACCCCGGATGCGCCCAAGACCGGCGTGCCGATGCTGACCGCGTTCCGCAACGGCGCGGTCCAGCTGGTGCGGATGGTCGCCACGGTGCGCCGCTACAAGGACGCGGCCGTCTATCTGGTCAGCCGGATGTTCTATGTCGACGGCATGAACGCCATCCTCATCTACTCCGGGCTCTACGCTATCGGGGTGATGAAATGGGGCGCGCTGGAGATGCTGATGTACGGCATCGTCCTGTCGATCCTGGCGGTGTTCGGCGGCTTCGTCGGCCGCTGGCTCGACGCGGGCCTCGGCCCCAAGGGCGCGGTGCGGATCGAGATATTCATGTCGCTGCTCGGCATCATCGCCCTGCTGGGCATGGCCCCGGACAGGATCCTCTACTTATGGGCCTTCGACGCCGCCGCCCATCCGCCGATGTGGGACGGGCCGGTGTTCCGCACCCTGCCCGAATGGATCTACATCCTGATCAGCTTCTCCAACGCGGTGTTCATCACCGCGCAGTACGCCTCCAGCCGCACCATGCTGACGCGGATCACCCCGCCCGATCAGACCGGCGCCTTCTTCGGGGTCTACGCCCTGTCGGGCGTCGCCACCGGCTGGCTCGGCCCGATGATGGTCAACTGGGGCACCAAGGCGACCCATAGCCAGCAGGGCGGCTTCGCCATGGTCACCATCCTGCTGGCCATCGGCTTCGTCGGTCTGCTGTTCGTGCGCGGCGGCGGCCGGCGCATCTGACTTCCCCTGGCGCCGCGCTGGGGCTAAGGCCCGCGCCATGACCTGCGTCGTCCAGCTCTACGCGCCCTGGCGCGATCCGGCCGAGGTGCTCAGCGCCTTTGCGGGCGAGCCGTGGGCCCTGGGCCTGGTCACGGGCGGGGCCGAGGCGCGCTGGTCCTATGTCGCCCGCGCGCCGTCTGCGACCCTGACGCACCGCGCCGACGACGCCGGCCGGCCGTTCGCCCGCCTGCGGGATCTGCTCGGCCCGCCCGCGGCGCCGGCGACCGACGGCCCGCCGTTCCAGGGCGGGGTGGTGGGCCTGGCCGCCTACGAGCTTGGCGACCATGTCGAGGCGCTGGGCCTGGCGCGCCAGCCGGACTGGCCCGATCTCGCCGCCGCCCGCTACGACGCCCTCCTGGCCTTCGACCGTCAGGCCGGGAAGGTGATCGCCGTCGGCCGCGCCGGCGACCACGATACGGCGCAGGCCCGCGCCCGCGCCGCGCTCGGCTGGCTGGACGCCACACCCCGCGCGCCGCGCGGCGGCGTCCTGGCCCGCCCGCTGCAGGCGAGCGACCCGGCCGCCTACGAGGCGGCGGTCGCCCAGGTCGTCGCCCGCATCCGCGCCGGCGAGATCTTCCAGGCCAACATCGCCCGCGCCTGGACCTCCGAGCTGGCGCCGGGCGTGCAGCCCTTCGACCTCTTCGCCCGGCTGCTGGACCAGAGCGCCGCGCCGTTCGCCGCCTATCTGCGCCTGCCGGGCCTGGCCCTGGTCTCCAACTCGCCCGAGCGCTTCCTCCAGGTCCGCGACGGCGCGGCGCAGACCAAGCCCATCAAGGGCACCCGGCCGCGCGGCGCCGACCCGGCGAGCGACGCCGCCCTCGCCGCCGAGCTGCTCGTCAGCGACAAGGACCGGGCCGAGAACCTGATGATCGTCGACCTGATGCGGAACGACCTGGCCCGGGTCTGCGCGCCCGGCAGCGTCAAGGTCCCGGCGCTCTGGGCGCTCGAGAGCTTCGCCAACGTCCACCACCTGGTCTCGACCGTCACTGGCGCGCTGAGCCCCGGCCGCGACGCCCTCGACCTGCTGGCCGCGGCCTTTCCGCCCGGCTCGATCACCGGCGCGCCCAAGGTCCAGGCGATGAAGGTGATCGCCGAGCTGGAGACCCCACGCGGTCCCTATTGCGGCTCGCTGTTCTGGGCCGGCGCCGACGGCGGCTTCGATTCCAGCGTCCTGATCCGCACCGCCGCCTGCGTGCAGACCGCCGACGGCTGGCGGGTGGAGGCGCGGGCCGGAGCCGGAATCGTCGAAGGCAGCGACCCGCACGCCGAACGCCTGGAGACAGAAGCCAAGATCGCCGCCCTGGCGAAAGCGCTCACGGAGGCGCCCCCCGCATGATCCCGCTCGACGACCGCGGCCTGCTGCTCGGCGACGGCCTGTTCGAAACCTTGCTGGCGGTCGACGGCGCCCTCGTCGATCCCGGGCCGCACCTCGAGCGCATGGCCGCCGGCTGCGCGGCGCTCGGCCTGCCGTCGCTCGACCGCGCCGCGGCCCAAGCCGCCATGGCCCAGGCGCTCGCCGGACTGGACGGGCCTCGCGCGGCGGTGCGCCTGACCTTGACCGCCGGCTCCGGCGGCCGCGGTCTCGATCGGCCGCAGGCGCCGGCCGTGCGCCTCTTCGCCTCGGCCGCCCCGGCCCCGGCTCCGCAGGACCCGGCCGACCTGATCACCAGCACGGTGCGCCGCAACGAGTTCTCGCCCGCCTCGCGGCTGAAGACGCTGTCCTATCTCGACAATGTCCTGGCCCGGGCGCAGGCGCGCGAGGCCGGCATGGACGAGGCGCTGATGCTCAACACCCGCGGCGACGTCGCCTGCGCGGCGGCGGCCAATGTCTTTTGGCTGTGGGGCGGGCGGCTCTACACGCCGGGGCTCGACTGCGGCGTGCTGGCCGGAACCATGCGGGCGAAGGTGATCGCGGCGGCGGCGGGGCAGGGGCTGACCGTCGTCGAGACCCGCTCGGGCGTCGCCGAGCTGGCCCGCGCCGACGCGGTGTTCCTGACCAACAGCCTGATCGGCGTGCGCCAGGCAAGGTCGCTGGACGGGTTCGCCTGGGATCCTTCGCCGCTGGTCGCGGCGCTCGCCGCTGCGGTCAGGGGTTGAGCGCGATCGGCACGCCGGCGCGCGGCGCCAGGTCCATCTTGTGCCGGAAGGTGAACTTGCCCGGCAGCATCCGCTGGAACGGCGTGTAGTACTCGTAGATCGTCTCGGCACGCAGCACCGCGGTGTTCGGCGTGCGCATGGTGGGGGCGACGGTGGTCACGTCGGTGGCCGGAATGGTGCGGCCGTTGTCCATGGTCCACTTCTGCTTTGGCGCGCCGTTGGCGTCGATCTCGATGCTGGTCACCCGGATCGCCAGGCTGTCGGGCGAGAACGGCTTCATGATCGCGGTGCTGGCGCCGAAGATGCCGTTGACGTCGGCGCTCGTCACCTGGGCTTGCTGGGTCACCAGGTCGCCGACCGCGGTGGTGACCGCGCTGGCCCGGCGGTTGGCCAGCAGCGCCTGGGTCGCCTCGACCATGCCGAAATAGAGCGCCAGCACGATCGGCACGATGAAGGCGAACTCGACGGCGGCCGAGCCGCGCCGGTCACCGATCAGGTCATGTCTCACGGGCATTGGGTGCTGTTCCCGAGTCGGGGGAGCGCGGGGTTGAACGGCTCGTTTCGGAACAGCCGGGTCGAGCTGATCATCCGGCCGCCGTCATAGTTCTTGAACAGCGGGCGGATCAGCGGCGTGACGATCGGCCATTTGAAATAGGTCGTGACCACCACGATGTCCTCCGGGTTGCCGGCGCACCAGTCAGTCTGCTCGGGGTCGAAGGTGTTCGGGTCGCGCCGCTGCAGAGCGCCGGCCGCGGCGTAGCTGTCGAAGGTGCGGGCCTCGACGAACAGCGGGTTAGGGTCGGGGTCGCCCGGCTTGGGCGCGGCCTGGGTGCACATCTGCTGCAGCCAGCTCATGTTGACGCAGACCAGACGGCGGAAGCCGTCCTGTCCCTTCATGGTGCTGGGCCCCTGCTGGAACACCCCGGTGCGGATGTTGCGCGCGGCGAAGTCGGTGGCGGTGTCCAGGGTCGCGGAGACCAGCAGGATCATCGCCAGCTCCAGCACCCCGAAAAGCAGGATCATCAGCGGCATGCTGATCAGGGCGAACTCCACCGCCGTCGCGCCGCGGCGCGAGCGCACGAACCGTCGGATGACGGCGCGGAACTGGGAGGCAGAGCGCAGCATGGCGTCTCCAGGGCGTGAGCGCCGGAGACTAGCCAAGTCTGGCTAACCGGAGGTTTAAGGCTTTGCTGAATCGCCGCCCTTGTCGCCGCCGGACCGTTCGCAGCCGCCGGCGCAGGCGTACTCCTCGACGCGCGGGCCGCGGATCACCGACACCCGGCCCTGGCTGGGGGCGGCGACCACCACCTGGCGCTCCAGCACCGTACGGCCCAGCTGGTCGATGATCACCAGGTTGGTGACCCCGTAGCCGCGGCCGCTGACCACCGCCTTGCCGGCGTCGATCACGCTCACGTCGGCGATGGCCGGATTGCCGACCAGCACGTCGCGGGTTCCCCGCGGCAGGGCCAGGGGCGTGCTCTGGTCGATCGGGACGACCAGCGCCGGCGCGGCCTGGGCGGCCCCCGCGAGGGCGGCCAGGGCGAACGTCAGGGACAGGATCGGGCGGCGCATGGGCGGTTCCAGCGTGAAGGCGTCGAGCGAAGACTCGATGGGAATGGTCAATAAAGCCTGAACTTTCGGCCCCTCGCGGGCGCGAGAATCATTATGTCGAAACGCCGAAAACGCCCGATTCCGGCTCCTTGGTTAATTGATATTTACAGTAAACGCAAGTAAACCATGGGTGAAAATTCGTTTATACATGACTGTTTACTGCCGATTAAGCGAAGTTTGCGAAAGTCATCCTGCGTTTCGGGGCGAGCAGACCAAAAGGTTTGATGCCTCAACAATCTGCTCGCTAAACAAAAGGAGATCGAGCATGTCGAAGTTCGTTTCGCGCTTCCTCAAAGACGAGTCCGGCGCCACCGCCATCGAGTACGGCCTGATCGCGGCCCTGATCGCCGTGGCCCTGGTCGCGGCCATGGGCTTCCTGGGCGACGGCCTGAAGACCGCCTTCTCGGACATCCAGGACACCCTGGAAAACCCGACGCCCGCTCCGTAAGGGGCCGACGGTTCGACGGACCGCGGCGGCGAAAGCCGCCGCGGTTGCGTCCTTCGACGTGATGTTCCGACCACGGTTTGCCGGGAAGGGGTTTGCGAATGAGAGAGCTTCTTGAGCGGTTCCGCGTTCAGCAGTCGGGTGCGACCGCCATCGAATACGCGCTCATGGCCGCCCTCATCTCCATCGTCCTGGTCGCGGCCCTGGGGCCGTTGTCGGTGGCGCTGACCGACGCGTTTCAGGCCGTCGCCAACGCCTTTCCTCAGACACCTGCGCCATAGGCGTCGGGACCGAACAGAAAAAAGGGGCCGCTCTCCGTAGCGGCCCTTTTTCTTTTCAATCATCCATTCACGGCTGGGCGCGCAAAGTGCCGTCGAACAAACGTTCCGGACCGATCCAGACATGATCACGCTCCTCCAGGCCGTCTTGCTGCTCGTCTTCCCGGTGCTGGTGATCGTCGGCGCGCTGCGCGACCTGACCAGCTTTACGATCCCCAACTGGATCTCGGGCCTGCTGATCCTCGCCTTCTTCCCGGCGGCGTTGCTGGTCGGGATTGCGCCCATGGCCATCGGCGCGCACCTGCTGATCGGGCTCGGCGCGCTGGCGGTGGGCATCGGGATGTTCGCCCTGCGCTGGATCGGCGGCGGCGACGCCAAGCTGTTCGCGGCCGCCGCCCTCTGGCTCGGCGCGCCGGCCGCGCTCTCCTATGTGGTGATGACGGGTCTGGCTGGCGGCGCCCTGGCGCTGGCGCTGATCAGCCTGCGCTCGCCGCTGCTGCGCCCCTACGTGCTCAGCGGCCCGGCCTGGTTCGGGCGGCTGGCCGATCCCAAGGAGGCGGTGCCCTACGGGGTGGCGATCGCCGCCGGGGCGCTGGCGACCTTCGCGACCTCGCCGCTGATGCAGGCCTGGCCCGGTTTCTAAACGTGGCTTTAGGCCGCGTTAACCATGGGCCGCGCAAACAGACCATGCCGGCAAAACGCCGGTAGACCGAATCGCGTGCGCCCGCGGACCGCGGCGCACCCGCCGATCACCCGCTTGCGCGGAGCCTCGAGCACCGACCATGGGTCCCGCCCGTATCGCCTTGTTGGCCGTCGCCGCGATCGCCGCCATTGGGCTGGCCTTCATCGTGCGCGGCATGGTCACGCCCAAGCGGCCCGAGGCGGTCGCCGCCGCGCCGCCGCCGCAACCCGTGGTCCAGGTGCTGGTCGCCAAGCGTGAGCTGCCGATCGGCACCCGCCTGACCCCTGCCGACCTCGGCTGGCAGCCCTGGCCCGCCAACGCGCTCAACGCCGCCTTCGTCACCGACGGCGCCGCCCCGGCCCTGCCGGCCAAGATGCCCGACAAGGCCGTGCAGAAGGCCGCCCGCGCCGCCAACGATCTGGTCATGCCCCAGGGGCCGATCCAGGCCTTCGAAGGCGCGATCGTCAAGGAGGCCCTCGCCGCGGGCGAGCCTGTGGTGGCCCGCAAGGTGGTCCGCGCCGGCCAAAGCGGCTTCATGGCCGTGGTGCTGCAACCTGGCATGCGCGCGATGGCCATACCGATCAACGCCGAAACCGCCGCCGGCGGCTTCATCCTGCCGGGCGACCGGGTCGATGTGCTGCAGAGCCGTCAGGACTCCAGCGGCGGCGCCAAGACGATGCTGACCGAGGTGCTGATGCGCAACGTCCGCGTCCTGGCCATCGACCAGAACATCGAACCGGCCAAGGACTCCCGCACCATCGTCGGCGGCGTCGCCACCATCGAAGTTCCCGCCGTCGACGTCGAGGTCATCGCCCGCGGCAAGGCCCAGGGCGAGATGCAGCTCGCCCTACGCTCCTACGCCGACATCGGCGGTCCGCCGGGCCGCGGGGTCGCCAGCCGCGCCTCCGCCCAGGGCGTGCGCGTGTTCCGCGCCGGGCAGGTCTCCGAGGTCGCCAATCCATGACGCCGCGCCGCATCCTCACCGCGCTCGCCGCTCTCGCCGCTCTGCTCGCGCCGGGCGCGGCCTTCGCCCAGGCCGCCGAGGCCGCGGCCCCGGCCATGGCCGCGGGCCTGGCCGCCCAGTCGGCGGTGGTCCGCGTCAACCTGACCGGCGGGACGGCCTCCCAGGCGCTCAACCTGCCGACCGGCAAGTCGGCGATCATCGAGCTGCCGGTCGATGTCCGCGACGTGCTGGTGACCAATCCGGGCGTTGCCGACGCCATGCTGCGCTCGCCGCGGCGGATCTTCATCCTCGGCCTCAAGAGCGGCACCACCGACGCGGTGTTCTTCGACGCCGCCGGCCGCCGCATCCTGGCGCTCGACATCCGGGTCGATCAGGATCCGACCGCGGTCGCCCAGACCATCAACCGCATCGTGCCGGGCGCCCGCGTCCAGGTCGATTCGATGAACGAGAGCCTTATCCTCTCGGGCCAGGTGGCGAACCTGGCCGACGCTGACAAGGCCATGCAGATCGCCCGCGCCGCGTTGGCCAATCCCGACCGCGCGATCAACATGATGAGCGTCGCCGGCAAGGACCAGGTGATGCTCAAGGTGCGCATCGTCGAGATGCAGCGCAACGTCATCAAACAGCTGGGCGTCAATATGAACGCCGTGCTCGGTGAACTGGGCAGCACCCAGTTCCTACTGGGGACGACTTCGAGCTTCGCGATCAACGGCGCCCTGCTCGGCGGCGGCGTCGCCCAGGTCCGCGAGATCGGCGGCAAGTATCAGGGCGACGCCACCTTGAAGGCCTTCGAACGCGTCGGCCTGGTGCGCACCCTCGCCGAGCCGACCCTCAGCGCGGTCTCCGGCGAATCGGCCCGGTTCCTGGCCGGCGGCGAGTTCCCGATCCCGGTCGCCCAGGACAACAACGGCTCCATATCGGTCGAATTCAAACCCTTCGGCGTCGGCCTGGGCTTCACCCCGGTGGTGCTGTCGTCGGGCCGAATCGCGCTGAAGCTCTCGACCGAGGTGTCGGAGTTGACCAGCCAGGGCGCCTTCTCGATCGGCACGCCAGGTACCGGCACCACCCTGACGGTCCCAGCCCTGACCGTGCGGCGGGCCGAGACCGCGGTCGAACTGCCCTCCGGCGGCTCGATGATGATCGCAGGGCTGCTGCAGGAAAAGACCAAGCAGAACATCGACAGCTTGCCTGGCATGACCACCCTGCCGGTGCTCGGCGCCCTGTTCCGCTCACGCGACTACCTCGCCGGCGAGAGCGAGCTGGTGATCCTGGTGACGCCCTACATCGTGGACGCCACCGACCCCAAGCGCCTGCAGACGCCGGTCGACGGCCTGCGGATCGCCGACGACCCCTCCACCGTGCTGATGGGCTCGCTGCTCAAGGCCTACAACGCCAATCCCCAGGCGCAATCGGGGCGCAGCTATCAGGGGCCGCACGGCTACGTGATCGAATGAGCGCACTTCGCCTTTCCGTCCTGGTGCTCGCCGCCGCGGCCCTCAGCGCCTGCGCCAGCACGCCGCGGCCGCCGGAGCTGACCCGCGCGCAGGCCGCCCGCACCCCGACCGAACTCTGGACCCCGGACGTCCAGCCGCAGACGGCGGAGATCCGCCTGGCGGTCCACGCCCAGGGACTGTCGCCGACCCAGCAGGACGCCCTGGCTAGGTTCGCCGGCGAATGGCGGCTCGGCGGGCGGGGTCCGATCACCCTGCGCGCGCCGGTCGGCGGGCCCGACGCGGCGATGGTATCGCGCGCGACCGAGGGCGCTCGCGCCACGCTGGCCAGCTACGGCGCCGAGGTCCGCGTCCAGGGCTACGAGGCGGGGGGCGACGTCCGCGCGCCGCTGATCGTCGGCCGTGAGAGCTACACGGTGTCGATCCCGACCTGCGGCCGGCAGTGGGACAACATCTCACGCTCGGCGACCAACGAGGTGCAGTCGCAATTCGGCTGTTCTGTCACCGCCAACATGGCGGCCCAGATCGCCAATCCGGCCGACCTGCTCGGCCCGGCGGCCATCGATCCGGCCGACGCCCAGCGCCGCGACGTGGCGCTCGGCAAGTACCGCAAGGGCGAGGTCACCTCCTCGGCCAGTGACAGTCAGGCGAAGGGCACGGTGTCGCAGGTGGTCAACTGATGAAGCCGCAACAGGGCGCCGATCCCTTCGATCTCGACTTCGACGCCGACGACGAGTTCGCCTCGCCGCCGGAGGCCGCGTGGCCCGAACCGCCGCCCGCCGCCGAAGCCGCCGCCGACCCGTTCGGCGACCCCTTCGCCGACTTGCCGCCGGTGCGCGAGAGCTCCCGCGCCGAGGCCCGGCTCGAGGCCGCCGCCGAGGACGACTTCGACGAGCCCGCCGTGCCGCCGTTGCCGCCCGAGCGGCCGGCGCCCGCCAATCCCGTGCATGACATGCTCGCCGGGGCCGAGGCGGCCTTCGGCGAGGCCAGCCTGCCGCGGATCACCGTCCACATCTACTGCGCCAGCGCCGAGACCGCCGAGTTAGCCGAGGTCGCCGCCGCCGACCGTCGCATGGAGCGCGGCGTCGTCGTCGTGCGCATGGGCGGACTGGCCGCCGCCGTCGAGGCCTATCAGAACCAGGCCACACCCTCGCTGGTGATGGTCGAGAGCGCCGATCCGGCCCCCGTGTTGCTGGCTCAGCTCGACCGTCTGGCCGAGGTCTGCGACCCGGGCACCAAGGTGGTGGTCATCGGTTCGGCCAACGACATCGCCCTCTATCGCGAGCTGATGCGCCGCGGGGTGTCGGAGTATCTGGTCCCGCCGCTCAACCCGCTGCTGCTGGTCCGCACCGCCACCGGCCTCTACTCCGACCCCTCCGCGCCGTTCATCGGTCGCCAGATCGCCTTCTGCGGCGCCAAGGGCGGGGCGGGGGTCTCGACCCTCGCGCACAACGTCGCCTATTCGATCACCGAGCGGCTGCAGACCGGCGCGGTGCTCGTCGACCTCGACCTGCCGTTCGGCACCGCCGGGCTCGACTTCAACCAGGACCCGCTGCAGGGCGTCGCCGACGCGCTCGGCCAGCCCGACCGCCTCGATCCCGTCCTGATGGACCGGATGATGGCCCGTTGCTCGGAGCGCCTGTCGCTTTTCGCCGCCCCGGCGACGCTCGACAGCGACTACGACATCTCGGCCGAGGCGTTTGAGGAGGTCACCCAGAAGATCCGCGGCGCCGCGCCGTTCGTGGTGCTCGACCTGCCGCACGTCTGGACCGCCTGGAAGCGCAAGATCCTGCTGTCGTCGGACGATCTGGTGATCGTCGCCACGCCCGACCTCGCTTCGCTGCGCAACGCCAAGAACATGGTCGACCTGGTCCGCCGCGCCCGGCCCAACGATGCGCCGCCGCGCCTGGTGCTGAACCAGGTCGGCGTGCCCGGCCGGCCGGAGATTCCGGTCAAGGACTTCGGCGAGGCGCTCGACCTGACGCCGGCGCTCTGCCTGCCGTTCGATCCCAAGCTGTTCGGCCAGGCCGCCAACAACGGCCAGATGATCAGCGAGGTCGGTCCCAAGTCGAAGGCCGCCGAGGGCCTCGACCAGCTGGCTCAGCAGATCGCCCGCCGCGAGCCGCCGCAGGTCCAGAAGACCTCGCTGTTCTCCGGCCTGTTCAAGAAGAAGTAGATGTTCGGCAAGCGCCCCACAGAAGGCGGGTCGCAGGCGCCGCGCCAGGCGCCGCCTCCCGCCGCCGAAGGTCCGGCGATCGCTACGCGCCCGCAGCGGATCGAGCCGTCGTCCACGCCGGCTGCGCCGGTGCAGACGCCGCCGCCGGCCAGCGAGCGCGCCAAGCCCGCGGCCGGCCCGAAGCCGACCCTCGGCTTCGAACAGCTGCGCGCCGCCCAGGGGCCGGCGCCGACCACCCAGGTCGTCCGCGAGCAGAGCGACTACTACCACGCCACCAAGACCACGATCTTCAACGCCCTGATCAACACGATCGACCTGGCGCAGCTGGCCCAGCTCGACACCAAGCAGGCCGCCGAGGAGATCCGCGACATCGTCGCCGAGCTGGTGGCGATCAAGAACGTCTCGATGTCGGTGTCCGAGCAGGACATGCTGGTCCAGGACATCATCAACGACGTCCTCGGCTACGGCCCGCTGGAGCCGCTGCTGGCCCGCGACGACATCGCCGACATCATGGTCAACGGCGCCGGCCGGGTGTTCATCGAAGTCGCCGGCCGCGTGCAGCTGACCAATGTCCGCTTCCGCGACAACAGCCAGCTGATGAACATCTGCCAGCGGATCGTCAGCCAGGTCGGCCGCCGGGTCGACGAAAGCTCGCCGATCTGCGACGCGCGCCTGCCTGACGGCTCCCGCGTCAACGTCATCGCCCCGCCCTTGGCGCTGGATGGTCCCACCCTGACCATCCGGAAGTTCAAGAAGGACAAGCTGACCATGAAGAACCTGGTGGAGTTCGCCTCCATCAGCCCGGAAGGGGCGCGGGTTCTCGGGGTCATCGGCGCCTGCCGATGCAACCTGGTCATCTCCGGTGGGACCGGCTCGGGCAAGACCACCTTGCTCAACACCCTGACCGCCTTCATCGACCCGTCCGAACGCGTCATCACCTGCGAGGACGCCGCCGAGCTGCAGCTCCAGCAGCCGCACGTCGTGCGTCTGGAAACCCGCCCCCCGAACCTCGAGGGCCAGGGCCAGATCACCATGCGCGACCTGGTCAAGAACTGCCTGCGGATGCGTCCGGAGCGAATCATCGTCGGCGAAGTCCGCGGCCCGGAGGCCTTCGACCTCCTCCAGGCGATGAACACCGGCCACGACGGCTCGATGGGCACCCTGCACGCCAACTCCCCGCGCGAGGCGATCAGCCGGATGGAGTCGATGATCACCATGGGCGGCTACGGCCTGCCCTCGAGGACCATCCGGGAAATGATCGTCGGCTCGGTCGACGTGATCATCCAGGCCGCCCGCCTGCGCGACGGCTCGCGCCGCATCACCCACATCACCGAGGTGGTCGGCCTGGAAGGCGACGTGATCATCACCCAGGACCTGTTCGTCTACGAGATCACCGGCGACGACGCCGACGGCAAGGTTCTCGGCCGTCACCGCTCCACCGGCATCGCCCGGCCGCGGTTCTGGGACCGCGCCCGTTACTACGGCCTGGAGCGCGAGCTGGCCGAAGCCCTCGACGCGGCGGAATAGCCGATGCTGCTGACGCTGCTGATCGCCGTGCTCGGGTTCGTCGCCATCGCCGGCGTCGGCCTCGCCCTGGCCGGCGGCTCGACCGCCGACGCCAAGACGCTGAAGCGGGCCCAGGCCCTGGTCGGCGGCGAGGAGGTGCGCGAGGCCAACCGCCGCCGCCCCGTGGTCAGCGCCCAGGAACAGCGCCGCCGGCAGATCATCAAGACGCTCAAGGATCAGGACCGCGAGCAGAAGAAGGCCCTGCTCAGCATCTCCTCGAAGCTGCGTCAGGCCGGCATCGGCATGAAGGTCGGCACGTTCTGGCTGATCAGCGCGGGCCTCGCCCTCGTGGTGCTGCTGGTCGTCTGGGCGGTCACCAAGATGCCGCTGGCGGCCGTCGGCCTGGCCTTCGCCGCGGGTCTGGGCCTGCCGCGCTGGGTGGTGGGCGCGATCGCCAAGTCGCGGATCAAGAAGTTCACCGAGGCCTTTCCCGACGCCATGGACATCGTCGTGCGCGGCATCAAGTCGGGTCTGCCCGTGCATGACAGCCTGCGGGTCATCGCCAAGGAGGCGCCCGAGCCGTTGGCCGGTCAGTTCCACCGCCTGGTCGAGGGCATCGGCATGGGCATGACCATCGACCAGGCGCTCGACAAGATGCACGCCGAGATGCCGACCCCGGAGGTGCGGTTCTTCGCCATCGTGCTGGCGATCCAGGCCAAGACCGGCGGCAATCTGGCCGAGGCGCTCGGCAACCTCTCCACCGTCATCCGTTCGCGCAAGCTGATGCGCGAGAAGGTCAAGGCGCTGTCGGCCGAGGCGGTGGCCTCGGCGGCGATCATCGGCTGCCTGCCGCCGGCGGTGGCGATCCTGATCTTCATCACCGCGCCCGACTATATGGGCCCGCTGTTCACCGATCCGCGCGGCCGCGTGATGCTGATGATCGGGGCCTTCTGGATGACGCTCGGCGTGCTCTCGATGCGCAAGATGATCAACTTCAGGCTCTGACGGCATGGTCGAGACACTCACCAACCCGACCAACCTGCTGACCATCTTCGTGGCCGTGGTCTGCTTTGCGACCATCGTCACCATCGCCACGCCGATGATGAACCGCCGCGGTCTCGAGGCGCGGCTGAAGTCGGTGTCGACCCGCCGCGAGGAGCTGCGCCGCAAGTCGCGCGAGGCCCTGGCCGGATCCCGCGGCCAGAGCAGCCTGCGCCACGTCGACGAGGGACTCTACAAGAAGGTCGTCGAACGCCTCCAGCTTTCGCGCCTGCTGGAGGATCCGAAGGTGGTCGAGAAGCTGGCCCAGGCCGGCTTCCGCGGCCCGCGCCCGGTTTCCACCTTCTACTTCTTCCGGTTCATCCTGCCGTTCGTGTTCTTCATCGTGGTCGGCGGCTACCTCTTCCTGGTCAACGATTTCGACCTGCCGCCGATGACCCGGTTCTTCTTCGCGGTGGCGGCGATGACCGGCGGCTACTACGCGCCGAACGTGTTCATCACCAATGTCTCGCAGAAGCGCCGCGACTCCATCGTCGGCGCCTGGCCCGACGCGCTCGACCTGCTGCTGATCTGCGTCGAGAGCGGCATGTCGATCGAGGCCGCGATCCAGAAGGTCGCCCAGGAGATCGGCGGCGCCTCGATCGAGCTGGCCGAGGAGCTGACCCTGCTGACCGCCGAGATCTCGTACCTGCCCGAGCGGCGGCTGGCCTATGAGGGGCTGGCCCGGCGGACCAACCATCCGGGCATCAAGTCGGTGACCACCGCCATGATCCAGGCCGAGCGCTACGGCACCCCGCTGGGCGCGGCCCTGCGGGTCATGGCCAAGGAGAACCGCGAGATGCGCATCTCCGCCGCCGAGAAGAAGGCCGCCCAGCTGCCCGCCAAGCTGACGATCCCGATGATCGTCTTCTTCCTGCCGGTGCTGTTCATCGTCATCCTCGGCCCCGCCGCGCTCAAGGTCAGCGACCTGATGCGGGCCGGCGGCGGCTGACGGTTAGACGGCCTCTGACGGCGGCGGCCACGACGCAGGTCGCAACGCGGCGTTAGCTCGGCCACTGGCTGAGGATCGTCGCCGCGTCGAAATAGTCCCGCCAGTAGGTGATCAGTCCTCGCTCGACCCGAAACACTCCGGTCACCGGCAACTCGACCCAGCGATCGGCCAGCCGGTGCCGATCCAGCCTTTCCAGGAACACGGTCTCGCCGGCCATGGCGTCTCGCAGGATCACGAACTCGTTCTCGAGCGTCGGGGCGAAGAAGGGCTCAAGAACCGCCCGCATGCCGTCGGGCCCATGGGCCGTGCCGATTGGCGGGGGGTTCACATACTCGAGGTCGGCCGCCACCCTTTGCACGGCACGGGCGTAGTCGAGCCCCTCCATGTCCTTCATGAATCCCCGGACGATCTCGAGCGACGAAGAGGTCTCGGCAGTCATAGTGAAGCTCCTTTCGGGGCCGCTTCCCGGGCCCATGGTGTCGAACTGCACGCGGCTGATGAATGCGGAAGGGGGCGCGCCGGTCAGGGCGCGGCGACCCGCCGGCGCTCTTCTAGGAAGAGGCATCGCGCCAGCATGGCGAACAGGCCGATGCTGCCGCTCAACCCCACGAACAGCAGCCATCGGGCGGGATGCATCCCGACCGCCCTGGCCCGCGGGAAAAGCAGCGTCAGCGCGAGCCCCGCGGCCAGCAGGAGATCGAACCAAATCTGGTTTCCCCAGGCGTTGCGCGTGTGCTCGGCCCAAACGGCGAAGCCCTCGCGAGCGATGGTGAATGCGCTCCACCCGAAGAGGAGGGCCGCGAGAGCGCTAGGCGCGAGCCATGATCCCCGCATGGGCGGACGGTCCGAGGCGTGCATCAACCCGATGGCCGCGAACGCCAGGGCTGCAATCCAAGGCAGGATTTCGTAGAGGTCGAGGTCCATCTTAGTTTCCTGTAGCGATCGCTACACGTTTGCACGATGTAGCAGTCGCTACAAGGGGGAGTCATGTCGCCCAGAGATGAGCAACGCGAACGCGTGATCGGAGCTCTGACCGGCCATCTGCTGCGGACCGGCTTGTCGCAGTCCAGCCTGCGGCAACTGGCTGCTGCGGCAGAGGTCAGCGATCGCATGCTGCTCTACTACTTCGTCGACAAGGCCGAGGTGCTCGCACAGGTCATGGCCCGCCTGGCGGCTTCCATGTCCGAACGGCTGGACGCGGCGATCCCCGAAGACGCCCGGCTCTCAGCGGCCGCTTTGACTGCACGCGCCGCCCGGATCGTCATCGAGCCGGACTTCCTGCCCTACATGCGCTTGTGGCTTGAGGTCGTGGCCGCCGCGGGAAGAGGCGAGCCGCCCTTCGCCCAAATCTCAGCGGCGGTGATGCAGGGCTTCCTGCAATGGATCGAGCAACGGTTGCGTCCTCTCGACGGACACTCCGCGTCTGGTCAGGCGGCGGGGATCCTGGCGCTCGTGGACGGCTTGGTGCTGGTGGAAATCGGCGCCGGCCACGAGGCTGCCCTCCGGGCCGTGGAGGTCCTTGAGGCTTTGGCGAGGGACTGATGGGAAGGCGTCGCCGCAGGCGCCGGACTCGAACGCGTCAGCAGGAGATATTGGCCGTTCAGGATACCGCCGCGGCCTGGACGATGAAATCTGACTCCCGGCTGTTTGCCCGCGACGCGCTGGCTGCGAGCGCTTCGATCAGTTCGCGTGGCTGCAGCGGCTTTTGGACAAATCCATTGAAGAGACGCCCATCGAGGCCCTCCCCGTGTTCCGCTGCTCCGGCCGAAAAGGCGATGATCGGGACGCTCCGGTTCGGCCCCTCGCTCTCCCGAAGGATTGCAGCGGCCTGGCGTCCGCCCAGCACAGGCATGTTCAAGTCCATGAGGACGATGTCAAAGGTCGCTGCCCGCGCCTGTTCGACCGCTTCGGCTCCGTTCGTCGCCTCCACGACCTCAAAGCCGATCGCCTCCAGGAAGTGCCGGGCGATGTGACGATTTCCTGGGTTGTCGTCGGCGACCAGAACTCTTCCTTCAAATTGCTGGCCGATGGCGGGCTGCGGGGGCGAAGCCTTAGCCGCCAATGGGCGCACCGACTGCGCAGGGATTTCCAGCCAGAAGGTGCTGCCGCCGCCTGGCGCGCTGTCGACTCCCACGGACCCGCTCATAGCTTCTGCGAGCTGGCGGCAGATCGACAATCCGAGCCCGGTTCCAGGCGCTGCTGCGCCAGCCTCCGTCTGTGCATATCGGTCGAAGACCAGCGAGGCCTGCTCTGGAGAAACGCCTGGCCCGTTGTCGCTCACCTCAAGCCGTAGAATGCCCCGGTCAACATCATACCGGGTTCGCAGGCGAACCTCGCCCGTGGGACTGAACTTCACCGCATTGCTAAGGTAGTTCACGAGGATCTGGTTCAGCCGCGGCCCGTCGACCATCAGGGTCCAGTCAGGACCGTCTTCATGCACCAACTTCAGGCCCTTGGCGTCGGCCTGGGGCTCCAGCAATTCGAGCGCCTTTCGGCCCAACTCGCGCAGCCCGGTCGGCTGAGGCCTGATCACCAATCGGCCCGCCTCGAGCTTGGAGAAGTCGAGCAGGTCGTTCACGGTCTGCAGAAGGCCTTCGCCCGCACCGACGATCTTTTCAATCTTAGAGGCCAGCGATGCCGGAGCTTCATCCTGCGCGATGCGGGCGAAGCCGATCATGCTGGTCACTGGCGTCCGCAGCTCATGGGTCATTTCCGCCAGAAAAGTCGCTTTCATCTCCGCAGCGACTTCCGCCGCCTGGCGAGCCTTGCTCTCCTCCATCAACGCCCGTTCCTGCGCCGCAACGGCGGCGATACTGGCGATGGCTAGTTGCTCTCGAAGCACGCGCCTCTCGCGCAGGACGGCGCCGACGACGAGACTTGTCAGCATCAGCGAAGTCAGAAAGCCGTGCAGCAGGAGCATCGCGTCGGCCCCTGCGCCCTGGGCCGCGATTGGACCTCGCCCCCATAGGGTTGCGCCGATCGTCGACAGTCCCACCATGGCTCCGCCCAGGGCGGCGCCCACGCGCTCAAGTCTGAAGACGACCCACATCAATACTGGCGCGATGAGAAACAACGCCGCCACGGCAGAGCTGCTCAGGGCGACGACGAGCACGACGCCCAGCCCCCCGAGACAAAGCAGCGCGCCAGGCTCAGGGCGCCGTTCGAGCAGGTCCTCGCGCATATCCGCCAAGGCCAGCAGCAGCGGCGTTGCAACCAGAAGTCCCATCGCATTGGCGACCATCCAGCGGATCATTTGACCGGCCGGACGATCGAACGGTTCGCCAGTCAGGTGCCCGCTGGCCAGGAGCGTGCCGGCGCCTGGCGCGATGAGACCGCAAACCACGATGAACAGGATCAGGTCGCGTCGACTGGAGAAGTCGGGAGCGGCGCCGATTGAAAGGCGGATCAGGAGAAGAGCGATTAGCACTTCGGCGACATCGCTGGCGGCGAAGTGCACGGCTGAGGCAAGCGCATCCTGGAAGCCAGGATAGGCAAGCAGATTGCCGGCGAACCCTGCGAACATCAACATTGGCCAGCCGCGGGGAGGAGCCCTCAGCGACAGAGCCAGCAGGAACCCGTTCGCAAGCCAGATTGGCGCGACCAGGCCCGAACGCTCCGGGATCTCTATGCAGAACCAAGCCAGGCTGTACACGCCTGCAAGCGCCAGCAGGAAAAGCCCCGCTTGGCGAACAGGCATGGCGATACGGCTTCTCGGCGAATCTTGGAGCACGCCGTCCCAAATAGCGTTGAGGGGTTAAGGGGCGGAAAAGGCGATCCTGAACCCTCTATGGGCGACGGCGTTGTCGCACCTGCTTCCTGACCCTCTCGCTTCCGACCGACCAATGTCCGCAAGCTGTCGGCTGCGCGCCCGCCGCGGACATTGCGGTCGGGGCCGCTACGCTGCTAGCGGGCCGCCGGCGATGGTGATGCGGTGCATCAGCCGGTGGTGGCCCTGATAGTCGTTCATCGCCTGGTGCCAGGTGGCGCGGTTGTCCCAGATCGCCATCGAGCCGGGCTTCCAGGCGAAGCGGTGGACGAACTCCGGCTTCACCGCATGCTGGTAGAGATAGGCCAGCAGGGCCCGGCTCTCCTCGCGGTTCCAGCCCTCGAAGCCGAGCGTGAAGGCCGGGTTCACATAGAGCGCCTTCCTGCCGCTGCCCGGGTGGGTGATCACCACCGGATGCGTCGCGCTGGGGGTGTCGGTCTTGCCGGCCAGGTGCGCTTGGTCGGTCTTTCCGTAGACCCCGTCCATTCCATAGATGTGCTCGGAGGCATGGACCGCCCGCAAGGACGCCAGCGTCGCCTTCAGGCCGTCCGACAGCGCCTCGTAGGCGGCGTACATGTCGGCGAACATGGTGTCGCCGCCGCTCGGCGGGGTCTCGATGGCCAGCAGCACCGAGCCCATGGCCGGCTCGGCGTCATAGCTGTGGTCGGTGTGCCAGCCGCCGCCGATGTTGGTGGTCTGGGCCTCGGTCTTCTCGACCTTGGCGATCTGCGGGTACTTCTCCGAGGGCGGGAAGTAGCGGTTGACCACGATCGGTCCGATCTGCTCGGCGAAGGCGATGTGCTGCTCGGGGCTCAGGTGCTGGCCATGCAGGAAGGCGACGCCGCGGCGAAAGACGGTCTGGCGGATCAGGTCGATCTCGGCGGCGCTGGCGTCGGGCAGCGAGATGTTGGCGATCTCGGCGCCGCAGCCTTCGGTGTCGCGGACGATGGCGGTCATGTTGGTCGCCTCCCTGGCGTGATGTTGCACAAAATCTAGGAACGCTGCTCGCTGAAGATTGTCACCCAGGTTACAGTCTTGCCATGACCGATGATCGCGGGAAGGCGCTGGCGGTGCTGCTGGGCTCGACTTGGCTGGCGCCGCATGGCCGCGAGCTGGCCGAGGCGCTGCTGGCCGAGGGCCAGCTCGCCCGGCTCGCCGCCGGCCGCTGGGCCCAGGCCGAGGGCGACGAGGCGGCCGGCGTGCTGGTGGTGATCGAGGGCGCGGTCGACCTCTATTGCCAGGCGCCCGGCGACCGCGAGGTGCGCTTCAGCCAGTCCGGGCCCGGCGCGGCGCTGGGTCAGAGCGTGGCCTTCGGCGGCGGGCCCCGGATCGTCACCGCGGTGTGCGCCCAGGACAGCCTGCTGCTCCGGGTCTCCGACGCCGGGCTCGAGCGCATCGCCCGCACCCGGCCCGAGGTCTGGCGCGCGGTCGCCGCGCTCGTCTACCTGCAACTGCGCGGCGCGGTGCGGATGGCGGCCGACGCCATCGCCCTGCCGCCGCGCCAGCGGCTGGCCTCGCGGCTGCTGGCCCTGGCCCGCAGCCGCCAGGGCCCGCCCGAGCTGCGGCTCAGCCAGCAGGCCCTGGCCGAGATGGTCGGGCTCAGCCGCAAGACCGTCAACGGCCTGCTGCTCGAGTTCGCGCGCGAGGGGTTGATCGACCTCGACTATGGCGGGCTCGCCGTGCTCGACCTGCGCCGGCTCGAGCGGGTGGCGGAAAGCTAAAGCCCGACCAGCGACTGGTGCGCGCCAAACCCGGCCATCGCGCCCGCCGCCGAGGCCAGCGTGCCGTTGTGCATCTGCATCGCCAGGTCGCCGGCCGCATAGACGCCGGGGATGCTGGTCTGCTGCCTGTCGTCGACCCGCACATAGGGGCCGCTCATGCCGTCCTCGAAGGTGCAGCCCAGCTGCTCGGCCAGCGGGCTGGCCGGGCGGGTGCGTGGGGCGACGAACAGGCCGGCGAGCGCGATCTCGCGGCCGTCGGCCAGCCGCGCCGCCGACAGCCGCGGCGCCTCGCCGACCAACTCGGCGATGGGCGCAGCCTCGATGGCGACCCCGCGCGCGGCCAGCTTGGCGGCCGTCTCGGCGTCGGGCGCCGCGCCGCCCTGCAGGAAGAGGGTGGTCGGGCCCCATTCGGCGATCAGCCCGGCCTTGAGCGCCAGGGCCGGGTCGCCGCCGAGCAGGCCCAGCGGCCGGCGGTTCATCTCGTAGCCGTGGCAGTAGGGACAGTGCAGGACGCTCGTCCCCCAGCGCTCGGCCAGGCCCGGCAGGTCGGGCAGGGCGTCGCGCACGCCGGTGGCCAGGATCAGCCGCCGCGCCGCCAGCTCGACCCCGTCGTCCAGCTCGACCCGGAAGGCGTCGATCTCGCCCCAGGCGCGGGTCGCCAGCCCGTCGGCGAACTCGACGCTGGGATAGGCGCTGAGCTGGTTGAGGCCCGTGCGCATGATCGCCGCCGGCGCGACGCCGTCCTGGCCGAGGAATCCGTGCGCGGCCTCGGCGAAGCGGTTGCGCGGCGCCCCGGCGTCGATCACCAGCAGCTTGCGCCGCGCCCGCGCCAGCTGCATCGCCGCCGACAAGCCCGCAAAGCTCGCCCCCACCACGATCGCGTCGTACATCGTCCATCTCCGTATTCGATACTTTCGAAGTTACGGATATGGGTGTCGCGATCATTTCCGCAACTGTCCTTGTTACGATTGTGCGCAGGGGCCATATCTGCGCCATGCGCACCGACAGCCGACTTTCGCGAATGCTGCACGCCCTGATCCATATGGACCGGCTGGGCGGGCGGGCGACCTCAGAGCAGCTGGCGGCGATGCTGGCGACCAATCCCGTGGTCGTGCGACGCACCATGGCCGGCCTGCGCCGCGACGGGCTGGTGGCCTCGGAGTCCGGGCAGGGCGGCGGCTGGGCGCTGGCCCGGTCCCTCGACGACATCACCCTGATGGACATCTACCGGGCCCTGGGCGAGCCGGCGCTGTTCGCCATCGGCCAGTCGCAGGACCATCCCGAATGCCTGGTCGAGCAGGCGGTCAACGGCGCGCTGGAGGGAACCCTCAGTCAGGCCCGCGACCTGATCTCCGCGCGGTTCGCGGCCGTCACCCTCGGGGATCTCTCCCGCGATTTCGACGACCGCTTCGCGGCGGGGCGCGGGGCGTGACAGCTTCAAGTGGAAGCCGGTTGAAGCGCCCGTCACGCCCCAAAATAAAGGACGGCGCTTAACGGAATTCCAGACCTTCGAACTGGCCCGATTTCCGCCAGCCGTCGATATACTGGAAGTAGGCGCTGGCCCCGGCCGGATAGCCGACGTTCAGCTTGGCCGCGGGCCCAGGGTCCTGGCCCTCGTTGTTGTAGTAGCCGGGCGTGCAGTCCGGCGCCCCGGTCATCCGGCCCATGCTGGTCAGCATCAGCGCCACCCAGTCGTCCTGCGCCTGCTGGCTGACCTCGATCTCGCGGAAGCCGCCGTCCAGGGCGTGCTTGATGGTGACGGCGATGGTGCGGCCGGAGTCGGTCAGGTTGTGCGGGATGTTCGAGATCAGGTTCGCGCCCTGGGTCGGCTGCACGAAGAAGGCGTTCGGGAAGCCGCGCACGTGGATGCCGTGCTTGGACTTGACGCCTTCGCCCCAGGCCTCCGACAGGGTCAGGCCGTCGCGGCCCGTCACCTCGAAGCCCGAGCGGCGCTTGTAGTCGGTGCCGACCTCGAAGCCCGAGGCGTAGATGATGCAGTCGACCTCGTGCTCGACCCCGCCGACCACGAAGCCGTTTTCCGTGACCCTCTCGACGCCCTGGCCGTCGGTGTCGACCAGCCGCACGCCCGGCACGTTGAACGCCTGCAGATAGGCGTCGTGGAAGCACGGCCGCTTGCAGAGCTGCCGATACCAGGCCTTCAGCTTCTCGGAGGTCTCGCCGTCCTGCACGATCGCGGCGGCCCGCGCGCGGATCTCCTCCATCTTTTCGAAGTCGGAGTCCTCGTAGGCGGCCAGCATCTTCTGCGGCGTGCGCTCGCCCGGCGGCAGCTGGGCGATCTTCTCGCGGATGCGCCGCGACAGGTCGGTCCAGCCGTCCATCACCAGGTCCACCTCGGCGTTGCCGCCGGCCTGGTTGGCGGTGAAGTTCTCCAGCCAGCGCTGCTGCCAGCCGGGGGTGGCGATGCTCGCGAACCACTCCGGATCGATCGGCGCGTTGGCGCGCACGTCGACCGAGGACGGGGTGCGCTGCACGACCAGCAGCTCCTTGCAGGCCCGCGCCAGGTGCGGCACCGCCTGCACGCTGGTCGCCCCGGTGCCGATGATCGCCACCTTCTTGTCGGCCAGCTTCTCCATCAGCCCGCCCTGCGGATCGCCGCCGGTATAGTCGTAGTCCCAGCGGCTGGTGTGGAAGGCGTGGCCCTTGAAGTCCTCGATGCCGGGAATGCCGGGCAGCTTGGGCACGTGCAGCGGCCCGGTGCCCAGGCCGATGAAGCTGGCGGTGAAGACATCGCCGCGGTTGGTCGAGATCACCCAGCGAGAATTGGCCTCGTCCCAGGCGATGTCGGTCACCTCGGTGTGGAAGAGGGCGTTCTCATAGAGGCCGTACTGTTTGCCGATCCGCTGGCACTGGGCCAGGATCTCCGGCGCGTGGGCGTACTTCTCGGTCGGCATGTGACCGGTTTCTTCCAGCAGCGGCATGTAGATCATCGAGGCGGTGTCGCACTGCGCGCCCGGATAGCGGTTCCAGTACCAGGTGCCGCCGAAGTCGCCGCCCTTCTCGATGATGCGCACGTCGGTGACGCCCTGCTCGACCAGCCGCGCCCCGGTCACCAGCCCGGCGAAGCCGCCGCCGACGAAGGCGAAGGTCACATGGTCGGTCTTCGGCTCGCGCTCGGTGACCGGAGTATAGGGGTCCTGCGCATAGTGGGCGAAGCGGCCGGTCAGCTGCTGGTACTGGTCGTTGCCGTCGGCCCGCAGCCGCTTGTCGCGCTCGGCGACGTACCGGGCCAGCAGCGCCTGCTTGTCGATCCGCCCCTTGGCGGGCGCGTCGGTGACGGCGGTCATGCGAAATTCCCCAACTTGATCAATATGTCGCCGCTCAGCGCGCCGCCCGGCCCAGGCCGCAGCGACGCCCCGGCGGGCGTCTTATTTTTCGAACATACAGTATGTTATCGGCGTTCTGCAATCGGGGAGGCGCGACCGGCCGCTCGGCTTTCCAGGATCAGAACGCCAAGACCGCCTGGACCATCGGCACCCAGGCGGTCAGGCCGGCGGTGTAGGGGGTGAAGACGCCGCCATAGGGCACGTCGACCACGCGCATCACCTCGGCGGTCAGCCACATGCGTTCGGTCGGCACGAAGTACCACTTCACGCCGACGCCGGCCTCCCAGGAGTCGCGGAACTCGCCGAACACCATCGAGCCGCGGCCATAGGCCATCAGCTTCTCGGGGATGACGAACCCGGCCGCCGACAGCTCGAAGCCGTGGTCGAACGTGCTGTCGATCGGCATTGGGCCGTCGGCCTTGAAGTCATCCAACCAGCGGAAATAGTACTGACCGTTGACCGACCAGCCGGCCTTCTTCAGGCCCGCGTCGATGGCCCACATCCGATAGGTGGCGTTCTCCACGGTCACCCCCGGCGCGAAAGCCCCGGTGGCGAAGGTCAGCACGCCGTCGGAATTGTGCATCGAAGTGTTCTCCGGGCTCGACTGGTCGAGGTCCGAGAAGCGGTCCTCCCGCGCCCAGGTGAACGACGTGCCCAGGCGCATGCGCAGGTTCGACGCGGCGTAGTAGTCGTCGTACATATTGCGCGACTTGCCGGGCGGGCCGTAGTCGCCGAGCGGCTCCCACCACAGGCTGCCCGACGCCATCAGGTTCTCGTCGATCTTGGCCGCCGAGATGTTCAGCGTGTTCAGCCCGTTGCCGACGAAAGCCAGGTAGTGCAGCTCCTTGGTGATGTCGCCGTTGGCCCAGATGCCTTGCGTGAACCCCGGACGGAAGAAGTTGTCGGCCATGGTTCGGTCGGTCGACTGGAAGAACGGGAAGGTGTTCACCAGCGAGCGGCTGCCGGGCACGCCGGTATAGCCGCCGGTCAGGGTGAAGGCCTTGTTGAACTGCCAGCCGATGTTGCCGGCGATGACGATCGAGTTCGACCCGGCCGAAGTCCACACCGTCGAGCTGTAGCGCAGCCGTGGATCGAAGATGTAGCCGCCGAGGATGAACATCGTGCGGTTGACGGTGATGTCGTTGCGCAGATTGACCGCGCGCACCGCGCCCAGATGGTCGGTGAAGGTCTCGTCGCCCGAGGTGGTGTTCAGGTACCGGACCTGCGAGTTGATGTTGTATTTCAACAGGAACGGCACCTTGGCGTCGTCCGGCGTCTGCCAGATGACGATGCCGTCCTGATAACGCTCGGCCAGCTTCTGTCCCATCGACTCGCTCGAGGCCGTCGCCGCCAGCGGCGGGGCGAGCGCCGCCTGCACGGGGGGCGTTGCGGTGGGCGGCGGGACCGCAGCCGCCGCGCTCTGGCTGTTCAGCTGCTGTTGCAGCCGGCCAAGCGTCGCAGTCAGCGCCTGCTGCTGCTCCTGCATGGCGCGTAGCTGCGCCTGAAGCGCGTTGACCTGCGCTTCCAGTTCGGCGGTCGTGGCGGGCCGGTCCTGCGCCTGGGCGGGGGTCGCGAGCGCGGCGGCGAGCGCGCCGGCCGCGATCGCTCGCCGCAATGATGCCCCCGGCTCCACAGGCGCCTCAGCAGAGCACGAGCGAGACCGCCAGCCCGCCCTCGGAGGTCTCCTTGTACTTGGAGTTCATCTCCTTGGCCGTCAGGGCGAGTGCGTCGACCGTCGAGTCGAAGTCCACCCGGCGATTGGTCGGGATCTCGTTCTTGGCGATGAGATAGCCGGTCCAGGCCTTCACCGCCCCGAAGGCGCAGCGCTCGATGCAGGGAATCTGCACGAAACCGGCCACCGGATCGCAGGTCATGCCCAGGTGGTGCTCCAACGCGCCCTCGGCCGCGTTCGCCGCCACCTGCGGACTGTCGCCATAGGCCTGGGAGATGGCCGCCGCGCCCATGGCCGAGGCGACGCCGATCTCGGCCTGGCAGCCGCCCTCGGCCGCCGACAGGGTGGCGTTGTGCTTGCAGAGATAGCCGATGACCGCGCCAGCCAGCAGCGCTTCGCGCAGCTTCTCCTTCGACATCTTCACCCCGTTCGGGCCCAGCGAGTAGATGACCGCTGGCAGCACCCCGGCCGATCCGCCGGTTGGGGCGGTGATCACCAGGTGGCCGCGGGCGTTCTCCTCCGAACCGGCCAGGGCGTAGGCGGCGACCAGGCCAATGGCCCGGCGCGCCTCGCCCTCCTGTTTCTGGGCGCTCTCATAAACGTCGTGCGCCTTGGTCTTCAGCTTGATCGGTCCGGGCAGGGTCGAGGTGGGCGCCGCCAGTCCGGTCTTCACGGTCGCCTCCATGGCGCCGAGGATCTTGTCGAGGAAGGCGTCGATCTCGGCGTCGCTCTTGCCGGAAATCGCCGTCTCGTTGGCCCGCGCCAGCTGGGCGATCGAGATGTTGTCGCGCTTGCAGTGCTCGATGACCTGGCTGATCCGCTCATACGGATACTTCGGCGGGTTCTTCTTGGGCGGCTCGTAGCCCTTCCATTCGATGAAGCCGCCGCCGACCGAATAGTATTCCTGTTCCAACAGCACCTTGTCGCCAGCCAGCAGCTTGGCCGTCATGGTGTTGGGGTGGTGGAAGTCGCCCTTGGTGGCGTCGTAGATGATGTTCTTCAGCGAGACCGGGATTTCCTTGTCGCCGAGTTTGACCTTGAAGGTTTGGTTCGGATCGGCGGCCAGGCTGTCGAGGAAGGCCGGATCGACCGTCGCCGGCTCCTTGCCGATCAGCCCGGCCAGCGCCGCGCGCTCGGTGCCGTGGCCCTTGCCGGTGGCGCTCAGGCTGCCGAAGAGGTTCACTTGCAGGGCTGTGGCCTGGTTCAGCTGGTCGGGCGGCAGCTTGGCGGCCCGCTGGTAGAAGTCATAGGTGATCCGCATCGGCCCGATGGTGTGGGACGACGAGGGGCCGGGACCGACCTTGTAGAACTCGTCGACCAGGGTCATCACCGGACCCTTGGACTTTTTCACCACGTTGAGACTCGGATCGAGCTTGACCGAGTCTTGCGGCGAGGTCGCCGGCGTCTGCGCATAGGCCGCGATGGGGCGTCCGGTCAGCGTCGCGATCGCCGCGGCCATGGCGCTGCGCACCATGAACGCGCGCCGATCCGAACCGGGGGGCGGCTGGCTCATGTCCAATTGTGGAACGGGGTATTTTTCGGACTCGAAGTCGCTGGTCATCACCCTGAACCTTTTGAAGAAATCCGGTTCATGCATGATGCGGCCGAAAGCTCGAGCCTAGCATAGGGTGAAGTGCCTAGGCCGCCTGCGCGTATCCCCTAAGTACCCGATGCTTCGGGCCGCGCGCCCGCAGGTCGAGATTTGCGACTGTTATGAATTCAGAGGTAGAGGGCGGTGGGAAACACGTTTCACCGTGCTTCTCCGGCGCGCCTGTGCGGCTCGCGCGTCGTCAACCATTGCCTTCCCCGACGCCAGCCGCCCAAACTCCTGCCACCACAACCAGGAGTCCCGGCATGAAGGCTGTCCGCTTCATCGCCTCCGGCCGTCCGCCTGAGGTCGTCGATATCCCCAAGCCCGTCCCCGGCCCCGGCCAGGTGCTGGTGCGGATGGGCGGGGCCGGGGTCTGCCACTCAGACCTGCATGTGCTCGACCACGGCTTCAGCGTGCCGGGCCCCTTCACCCTCGGCCACGAGAACGCCGGCTGGATCGAGCAGCTCGGCGAGGGCGTCACCGGCTGGAAGGAGGGCGACGCCGTCGCCGTCTACGGCCCCTGGGGCTGCGGCCAGTGCCGCACCTGCCAGTCCTCGGCCGAGAACTATTGCGAGCGCCACGCCTCGATCGAAAGCTACGGCGGCGGCCTCGGCTCCGACGGCGGCATGGCCGAGTTCATGATCGTCCCCTCGGCGCGGCTGCTGGTGCCGCTCGGCGGCCTCGACCCGCTGGCCGCCGCCCCGCTCAGCGACGCGGCCCTGACCCCCTATCACGCGATCAAGGCGGCGCTGCCGCTGCTGACCCCCGACGCCACGGTGCTGGTGCTCGGCGTCGGCGGCCTCGGCCACATGGCCGTGCAGATCCTCCAGGCGATGACCTCGGCGAAGATCATCGCCGGCGACATCGACGAGGCCAAGCTCGCCCACGCCCGCCAGCTCGGCGTCGCCCACACGATCAACACCCGCAACGGCGATCTGGCGGTCGAGGAGATCTCCGACCTCGCCGGCCCGCGCGGCGTCGCCGTGGCGCTGGACTTCGTCGGCGCCCAGCCGACCGTCGACCTCTGCGCGCGCACGGTCGGCCGCGCCAGCCGCCTGACCATCGTCGGCCTGGCCGGCGGCGTGCTCAGCTATTCGGCGAACAACCCGCCCTACGGCACCCAGGTCAGCATCCCCTACTGGGGCTCGCGCACCGAGCTGATGGAGGTGATCGCGCTCGCGCAGTCCGGCGCCATCAAGGCCGACATCGAGACCTTCGCCCTCGACCAGGCGGTCGACGTCTACCAGCGGCTGCGCGAGGGCAAGATCCACGGCCGGGCGGTGCTGCGGCCGTAGCGTCGCTCGCGAAGGCGGTCCCCAACTCACCGCTCATCCCCGCGAAGGCGGGGACCCAAGCTGAATCCGCGACAATCCGCCTAGCCAGGCCGAAGCGCCGAATGGGTCCCCGCCTTCGCGGGGATGAGCGGTGTTGCGGTGGCGCTCACGGCCCGAACCGCCCCCGCACCAGCTGCAGCCGCACCGGCCGGCCGTCCAGCGCCTTCGAGGTCCAGGCGACGGTCGCCGCGTCCTTCGGGACCGGCGTGCAATAGACGATCGGGGCCGGGAACGGGCGCAGCTGGCGCAGGCAGATCTCGCCGCCCTTCAGGTTCCAGCGCCCGCTGGACCGCTGCCCGCGCCGGCCGCTGGCGCTATAGCCGCCGCCCTCGTCGAACCAGATGTGCTGGGTCTTGCCGTCGGCGAAGGTCGAGACGACGGTGTTGCCGAACGCCGCCTCGATCGGCGGCGCGGCGCGAGCAAGGCCCGGAGCCTGGCCCGCCGCCAGCGCGAAAGCCAGGACGAGCGGCGCCGCGATTCGCATGGGCGACAGCCTGCACGGCCTCTGCGTCAGCCGCGCGACAGTCGCGCTTTGGATCGGTGGCGGCGGCTACGCTACTGATGGATCGTGCGGTCGCCGCGTTCCTGTTCGCTGTTGAGGCGCTCGACGATTTCCTCCGCCATGAGCGCGGACAGCCCGGCCAGTCGGACGCGACTGAGGATCACGGTCATCCCGGTCCAGCGATCGAACACCGTCCAACCGGCTTCGTCACGGCGCGCTTCGTACTGGAGCGTCATGACCTCCGCCTCCCATGTCGCCAGCGCCGCGACGTCCACCGGCCGCGAGGCGCCGGACGCACGGGCTATTTGTCCTTGGCGGCGCGCGACGCCGCGCAGAGGTCGCGGATCTGGCGCTTGAGCAGCGGTCCCTCAATCTGAGTCACGCTGAATCCCTCGACGCGAAGACGGTCGACAACGGCGCCTACTCCCGGAAAGTCTCCCGTTCTGGCGAGTTGAAACGCACGTTCTAGTGGCGTGTGCCGAAAATCCATGAAGTATAAACCGATCAAAATTGAAATCGTTGCGGCGCAACCGGCGAGTTGTCGGATTTATCACAAATTATGAATTTTGTTTCGAGTCCAAAAAATTCGGCGTACCGTTCTATCTAGCGACGTATGACTGAGTTTTTACTGAAATCTGGAAGCTTTTAGCTGCACCGGGAAGCTCCCTGCCTCAGCCGGAGCCGACGATGAAACTCTATATGATCTACCCCGCCAAAGCAGATGGGGTGTCCGCCAGCTTCGAGGCGATCTACTGTTCCAGCGACGCGAGCGCCTCGCGGCGAGCGTCGGCGGTGCTCAGCGAACACGACAGCGCGACCAAGGTTTCGGTGTGGCAAGGCGACCGGCTGGTGTCGTCCGGAGGCGAGCCCCCGCGCGCCGCCGGCGAAGCGGGGCGATCATGACGCCGCTCGTTGCGCGACTTCCCCTCGACTCGATCGTCCAATTGAGAAAGTGGCTGCGGACCGCAGCGCCCTACGAGATCGAACAACTGCTGCTGGAGATCGCGTTCTGGCCGCCGGATGGCCGGGAGACCCTCGTTGCGATCATCGAGGAAGAGCGCCCCACAACCCATTGAGCCTGAGCGACGTTTCTCAAGGGGTCCGCAGGCTCTCCCACGACCGCGCGCTCGCCGCGCTCGGCGCGGGGGCCGGGGCCTGGGCGCTGCGCAGCCAGGCGAGGTTGTTCTCGACCATTTCCGGCGGCAGGTCCTGGCGGGCCAGGCGCTCGGCCTCGTCGATGCGGCCCGACAGCCCGACCACCAGGGCCAGGTTCTGGCGCACCGCGATCGGCGCGTCGGGGCGGGCGGCGGCCTGGCGCAGGGTCGCCTCGGCCTTCGCGGTGTCGCCGCGCGAGGCGTAGAACATGCCGAGATTACCCAGCGCGACGGGATTGTCCGGGGCCAGGGCCAGGGCCTGGCGGTGGGCGGCCAGCGCCTCGTCGTAGCGGTCGGCCTGCTCGTAGGCGACGCCCAGCAGCGAGGGGATGCGCCAGTCGCGCGGGGCCAGCTTCTCGGCGCGGCGGGCCGGGTCGATGGCGTAGAAGCCCTGGCCGCGGCCGATCTGGCTGCGGGCCACCTCCAGCAGCGCCTCGACGTCGTTCGGCGCGACGATCAGCGCGCGCTCGGCCGCCTGCAAGGCGTCGCCGTAGTTGCCCATCTGGCGCAGGGCCTGGGAGAGCTTGATCCCGGCCTCGGCGTCGCTGGCGTCGAGCTGGGTCTCGTGCGCCCAGAAGGCGGCGCGGGCCAGCGGGTCCAGCCGCGCCACCTGGGCGCGCTCCTGGGCGCTGGCCTTGCGCGGCGCTGGCGCGGCCGTGGCGGGCGCCTTGTCCCCCGCCTCTGCCTTGTCGGCGCTCTTGCCGAACGGGAAGGCGAGGGCCGGGCTGGAGCCCAAGGCGAAGGCGAGGGCGGTTGCGGCGAGGGCCGACATGCGACACATGGAATGACGGGCTCCGGGTGATCGCCGCCAGCTTCGCCCCGCCCGCTTAAAGGAAGCGTTAAGCATAATTTTCCGCCGCCGGGCGGGGCAGGAGAACGCCATGACCGAAGTCGTCGTCGACCATGCCGAGGGCGCCGTCGTCCCGGTCCACGCCCTGCGCGACAGCGAGCTGGCCGGCTTCCTCGAGGGCCGCCAGGCGTTCGTGAAGGCCTTCGCCGAACTCTCGGACTTCAAGGCCAAGGCCGGCCAGGTGCTGGTCGTGCCCGACACCGCCGGCGGGATCGACCGGGTGCTGCTGGGGCTCGGCGCGGCCGGCGACGCCCAGGGCTTCCGGGTGCTGGCGGCCAGGCTGCCGGCCGGCGACTACCGCATCGCCTCGGCCCCGGCCGAGATCGCCGCCGACCAGATCGCGCTGGCCTTCGCGCTCGGGAGCTACCGCTTCGATCGCTACAAGAAGAAGGGCGACAAGCAGCCGCGGCTGGTGGCGGCCGAGGGCGTCGACGTTGCCGAGGTGCGCAGCATCGCCCACGCCTGCGCGCTGGCCCGCGACATGGTCAACACCCCGGCCGGCGACATGGGGCCGCTGCAGATCGAGACCATCGCCCGCGAGATCGCCGAGCAGTACGGCGCGCAGGTCACCGTGGTCACCGGCGAGGGCCTCTTGGAGGCGAACTATCCGGCCGTCCACGCCGTCGGCCGCGCCGCGACGCCCGAGCGCGCGCCGCGGATGATCGAGATCACCTGGGGGGCGGCCGACAATCCGCTGGTCGCCCTGGTCGGCAAGGGCGTGGTGTTCGACACCGGCGGCCTCGACATCAAGCCCTCGGCCGGCATGCGCAACATGAAGAAGGACATGGGCGGCGCCGCCCACGCCCTGGCGCTCGGCCGGATGGTGATGGCCGCCGGCCTGCCGGTGCGGCTGGCGATCCTGCTGCCGGTGGTCGAGAACGCGATCTCGGGCGACGCCATGCGGCCCGGCGACGTGCTGGGCAGCCGCAAGGGGCTGACCATCGAGGTCGGCAACACCGACGCCGAGGGCCGGCTGATCCTCGCCGACGCTCTGACCCGCGCGGCCGAGCTGGAGCCGGCCCTGACCATCGACCTGGCCACCCTGACCGGCGCGGCGCGCATGGCGCTCGGCCCGCAGCTGCCGCCCTACTACACCGACGACGAGGAGCTGGCGGCTCAGATCGAGGCCGCCGCCGCCGCCGTCGCCGACCCGCTGTGGCGGATGCCGCTGTGGAAGGGCTACGCCGACTCGCTCGATTCCGACGTCGCCGACCTGAAGAACGATTCCGACGCCTGGGCCCAGGCCGGCTCGGTGACCGCGGCCCTGTTCCTGCAGAAGTTCGCGCCCAGCGGCCCGTGGGTCCACCTGGACATCTTCGCCTGGAACCCGCGCGGCCGGCCGGGCTGGCCCTCGGGCGGCGAAGCGCAGTCGATTCGCGCCCTCTATGCGATGCTGGCGGGCCGCTACGCATGAGCTTCGACCCCCGCGTGACCCTGGCCCGCGGCGACCTGGCCGCCCGCGAGCTGGAGGCTGTCGTCGCTGCCGATCGCTATGCCGATAGGCGCCGATACGTCTGCGCAAAACCTGCCGCTGGGATTTTGCGTGAGCCGGCCGCCGGCGCCGAGCAGGTCGACCAACTGCTTTACGGAGAAGGGTTTGACGTCCTCGACGAGCAAGGCGGCTACGCCTGGGGCCAGGCCCGCCGCGACGGTTATGTCGGGTTTGTGGAATTATCGGCGCTGAAACCTGCCGATAGGGCGCCGAATATGAAGCTATCGGCGCTGCGCAGCTACGCCTTCGAGGCGCCCAGCATCAAGTCGCGGGCGCTCGGCCCGTACTCGCTCGGCAGCTTGCTGGACATCGAAGAGCGCGAAGGCCGCTTCGCCCGGGCCGCCGGGATCGGCTGGTTCGTGGAGGATCACCTGGCTGAAATCGGCGTGTTCGAGACCGATCCGGCCGCCGTGGCCCTGCGCTATCTCGGGGCGCCGTATCTCTGGGGCGGGCGCGAGAGCCTCGGCCTCGATTGCTCGGGCCTTACGCTGCAAGCGTTTGGCGCGTGCGGGGTGGCCCTGCCGCGCGACACCGACCAGCAGGCGCAGGGCGGGGGTGCGGTGGCCGAGGGCGAGCTGGCCCGCGGCGATCTGGTGTTCTGGAAGGGCCACGTGGCCATGATGCTGGACGGCGAGACCATCGTGCACGCCAACGCGCACCATATGGCCACAGCAATCGAGCCCTTGTCGGTGACAAGGGCTCGCTACGTCGCGGCGGGGGTGGGCGAACCCACCGCTTTCCGCCGTTATTAGAAAGGCTTAGTGCGCGGCGGCCGGAGCCGCCGGAGCCGCCGCGGCGGGAGCCGCAGCACCTTCGGCCGGGGCCGGAGCCGCGCCTTCGGCGGCGGCCGGAGCCGCAGCAGCGTCCGCAGCCGGAGCAGCGGCGGCGGCCGGGTTCGGCGCCGGGAACGGCAGGTTCGAACCCTGGGTGTTCAGATAGGCCAGCAGGTTGATGCGGTCCTCGGCCTTCTTCAGGCCGACGAAGGTCATCTTGGTGCCCGGCAGGTGCTTCTGCGGCGCCTTGAGGAATTCCGAAGTCTCTTGGAAGGTCCAGACGCCGTGGGTGCCGTGTTCGACCATGACCGGCGAGTAGGCGAAGCCGGCGTGCTGGCCGGACTTCTTGCCGAGGATGCCGTGAAGATTGGGACCGGTGCCGTTGGCGCCGCCCGCTTCGATGGTGTGGCAGGACTTACACTTGGCGAAGACCGCTTCGCCGGCCTTGACGTCGGCGGTCGGCAGCACGGTGCCCCAGTCGATCGGCGCCTCGGCCGCGCCGCCGCCGGCGCCCGCCTCCTCGGCGACCTCGATCGCGTAGCCCGGCTTCTCGACCGGATGGGGGGCGAAGACGCCCGACGAAATTTCACGCAGGCCGACAATGGCCAAGCCGGTCGCAAGCACGGCGCCCGCGACTTTATTGAACGTCAGGTCGCTCATAGTCTCTAAATCGGCCCTCTCAACGGCCAGCCAAAAGCGGGCTGGCGTCAGCACGGGAATCCCCGCCCCTTATTGCGCCCGGCTCTCTTACACGCTACCGCCGCCCGCGCAACCAGCCAGTTGGTCGCTTCCGGGTGTCATGAAACCGATCGTCCTTATTCCAGCGCGCATGGCGGCCACTCGGCTGCCGGGAAAGCCCCTCGCCGATATCGAGGGTCTGCCAATGATCGTCCGGGTGCTGCGCCAGGCGCAGGCCGCCGGCGTCGGACCCGTGGCGGTGGCCGCCGGCGACGCCGAGATCGTCGAGGCGGTAAGGGCCGCGGGCGGCCAGGCGGTGCTGACCGATCCCGACCTGCCGTCCGGCTCGGACCGCATCCTGGCGGCGCTGAACAGCCTCGATCCGGCCGGCGTGCACGACGTGGTGATCAACCTGCAAGGCGACATCCCGTTCGTCGCGCCCGCCGTCGTCGAGGCGACGGCCCGGCTGCTGGTCGATCAGCCGAGCTGCGATATTTCCACGGTGATGGTCGCCGAGGCCGACGTCGCCGAGCGCAGCAATCCCGATATTCCCAAGGTCGTGGCCGCGATGGCCCCCGACGGCCGCAGCGCCCGGGCGCTCTATTTCACCCGCTCTGTGCTCTATGGCGACGCGCCGGTGTGGCTGCACCACGGGGTCTACGGCTACCGCCGCGAGGCGCTGGCGCGGTTCTGCGCCGCCCCGCCGTCGCCGCTGGAGCTTCGCGAGCGGCTGGAGCAGCTGCGCGCCCTGGAGATGGGCCTGTCCATCTGGGCCGCGGTGATCGACGAAGCCCCGATCTCGGTCGACAACCCCGCCGACCTCGAACGAGCCCGAGCATTCGCGCGAGCGAATGCTCAATGATTTTTTAGATAGACCATTTTCTACGCCGAACCGGCCGCCACTTCGGCGGAAAATGGTCGGAGTACGCAAGGGACCACGCATGACCAAGGGACGCATCGCCTTCCAGGGCGAGCTCGGCGCCAATAGCCACGAGGCCTGCGTCGCGGCGTTTCCGGACATGGAGCCGGTCCCCCACGCCTCGTTCGAGGAGGCCTTCGACGCGGTGAAGCACGGCGATTGCCAGCTGGGCATGATCCCGGTGGAGAACTCGATCGCGGGCCGCGTCGCCGACGTCCACCATCTGCTGCCGTCCTCGGGCCTGAAGATCATCGGCGAGCGGTTCAAGCCGATCCACTTCCAGCTGATGGTCAACCCCGGCGTGAAGCTGGAGGACGTCGAGACCGTCGCCTCCATGCCGATCGCGCTCGGCCAATGCCGCAAGTCCCTGCGCCGCATGGGCCTGAAGACCGAGCCGGTGGGCGACACCGCCCTGGCCGCCAAGCTGCTGTCGGAGCATCCGGACCCGACCCGCGGCGCGGTCTCGCCGGCCCTGGCCGCGGAGCTCTACGGCCTCGACATCGTCGCCCGCGACATCGAGGACGAGCACAATAACACCACGCGCTTCCTGGTGATGACGGCCGACAAGGATCCGCCGCCGCCGCCGTTCACCACCCCTTGCGTGACCAGCTTCATCTTCCGGGTCCGCAACCTTCCGGCCGCGCTCTACAAGGCGTTGGGCGGCTTTGCGACCAACGGCGTCAACATGACCAAGCTCGAGAGCTACATGGAGAACGGCGCCTTCACCGCGACCTTCTTCTATGCCGAGGTGGATGGGCGGCCCGAGGATCGCGGCCTGGCCCTGGCGTTCGACGAACTGAAGTTCTTCTCGGAACGCTTCGAGATCCTCGGCGTCTATCCGGCCGACCCCTTCCGTTCGCGAGCCGGCTGATGAACACCATCGAGATTGACGCCAGCGGCTGCTGGAACCGCAAGGAATTCGCCAAGCTGCTGCAGGAGACCATCCAGGCGCTGCCCGGTCACGGCTCCAGCGTCGAGGCCTTCGTGGACTCGATGGTGTTCGGGACCATGAGCGAGCTGTCGCCGCCCTACCGGATCGTCGTGCTGGGCGACCTGCGGCCGGAGGTTCGCGCCTTCGCGGCCGACCTGTCCAACGCCATCGGCCAGGCGCGGCTCGAGCGCCGCACGCGGCGCGGCGACGACGTCGAGGTCAGCCTGAAGGTCGGCGCCTAGGGACTTCTAGTCTGGGCTCTCGGCCCAGGTCTTCAGCAGCTGGTGGGCGATGGCCATGGCGCCGGGGGCGAACGTGCCCTCGACCTTGCCGGCCAGCACGTCGCGGGCTTCGGCCTTGGTGAACCAGCGCACTTCCGACAGCTCGGTCTGGTCGGGGGTCGCCTCGTCGCTGGCCACCTGGGCGATCAGCCCGATCATCAGCGACGACGGATAGGGCCAGGGCTGGGTCGAGTGGTATTCGACCGACAGGGTCTTCAGCCCCGCCTCTTCTTCCAGCTCGCGGGCGCAGGCCTCCTCGATAGATTCGCCGGGCTCCAGGAAGCCGGCCAGGGCCGAGAACATCCCCTTCGGCCAGATCTCCTGACGCCCGAGCATGCAGCGGTCGCCGTGGACGGCCAGCATGATCACCACCGGGTCGGTGCGCGGGAAGTGCTCGGCCTTGCAGGCCGGGCAGGCGCGCTTCCAGCCGCCGTCGACGACGTCGGTCTGTTCGCCGCAGGACGAGCAGTGCCGGTGGCGTCGCCGCCATTCGAACATCGACTTGGCGGTGGCCATGATCGCCGCGTCGGTGGCTGGCAGCCGCAGGGCCATGGCCCGCAGGTCCTCGAATCGCCCGAGCCCGGCCAGCGGGCCGTCGGCCGGATCGTGGCCGCCCTCGAGGTCGACGGCGAAGACTGCGGTCTCCTGCCACAAGCCCATGAACAGCAGGCGTTCGGCCCCGCCCGCCAGGTCCTCGGCCATGCGCGAGGGCAGGTAGGCGATCTGCACGCCGCCGTCCGGAGCGGTCTCTACGAACGGCTGGCCGTTCCAGAGCGCGATGGCCAGCGAGTCCTGGGCGAGAAGTTTTTCGGCCAGCCAGGAAACGTCGCCGCGCCTTTCGCTGGCGCGGTTCAGCGGGTTGCCGGCGAAGGTGTTTTGATGGGCGGAAAGCGGCATGGGCGGAGTTGTAGCTGCGCTGGCGCTTGCGCGCGAGCGCCAAGGTCGCGATATAGGGGGCGGAGATCGGCGACGGGCGGACGCCTCGCCAACCTGGTCAGGTCCGGAAGGAAGCAGCCACAACGAGTTTCGCTCCGGGTCGTCGTTCGGTCTCCACCCAGCCCCACAAGGCTCAAGCCTCCATCCTCGGGCGCCAATGGCAGAAGACGACGAACCCGAGATTCTCGAGCGCGACCCCAATACGAGCGACATGTTCGGCGCGCCTGCGGCGCCGCCGCCTGCGCCGACCGAAGAATCCGCCGCCTATACCGTCATCGCGCGCAAGTACCGCCCGCGCACCTTCGCCGACCTGTACGGCCAGGAGGCGATGGTGCGCACGCTGCGCAACGCCTTCGCCAGCGGCCGGATCGCCCACGCCTTTATGCTGACCGGGGTGCGCGGGGTCGGAAAGACCACCACCGCGCGCCTGCTGGCCCGGGCCCTCAACTACGACACCGACACCGTCCACGAGCCGAATCTCGATCTCTCGGAAGAGGGGCGGCATTGCCGCGCCATCATCGAGGGCCGGCACATGGACGTGCTGGAACTGGACGCCGCCAGCCGCACCGGCGTCAACGACATGCGCGAGCTGCTGGATGGGGTGCGCTACGCCCCGGTCGAGGCCCGCTACAAGGTCTACATCATCGACGAGGTGCACATGCTCTCGACAGGGGCGTTCAACGCGCTCCTGAAGACGCTCGAAGAGCCGCCGCCCCACGCCAAGTTCATCTTCGCGACCACTGAGATCCGCAAGGTCCCGGTGACCATCCTGTCGCGCTGCCAGCGTTTCGACCTGCGCCGTGTCGAGCCCGACGTGATCATCAAGAACCTTGAGATGATCGCCGAGAAGGAGGGCGCGCGGGTCGAGGCCGAGGGCATGCTGCTGATCGCGCGCGCCGCCGAAGGCTCGATGCGCGACGCCCAGTCGATGCTCGACCAGGCGATCGTCCAGGCCGAGGCCGGCCAGACGGTCACCGCCGCCTCGATCCGCGACATGCTGGGCCTGGCCGACCGGGCCCAGACCATCAGCCTGTTCGAGCAGGTGATGCGCGGCCAGGCCGGGCCGGCGGTCGAGACCTTCCGCGGGCTCTACAATTTCGGCGCCGAGCCGGGCCAGATCATGCTGGACCTGATGGACCACACCCACGGCGCCTCGGTGGCCAAGGCGATCGGCCCGCAGGCCCTGACCCTGCCCAAGGAGCAGGCCGCGCGGCTGGCGGCGGTGGGCGCCTCGGTCTCGGCCGGCAATCTCTCGCGCATCTGGCAATTGCTGCTGAAGGCCCACGAGGAGGTGCGCCGCGCCCCGGACGCGGCTGCGGCCTGCGACATGGCGCTGATCCGCCTGGCCTATGCCGCCGACCTGCCGGGCCCGGAAGAGGCGCTCAAGCGCCTGGCGGCCGGCGACCAGCTTCCGGGCGGTCCTGCGCCTGGCGGCGGCGGTGGCGGTGGGGGCGGCGGCGTTGCGGCGATGGGCGGCGGCGGCGTGACCGCGCAGGCGCGCGTCATGGCTGCGCCGCAGGAGCAGGCCGACGCGGTTCCGACCCTGAATTCGTTCGCCGACGTCCTGACGCTGATCAAGAACAAGCGCGACATCGTCCTGCAGCTCGACGTCGAGCGCTTCGTGCGCCCGATCAGCTTCCGCCAGGGGGCGATCGAGTACGAGCCCGTCCAGGGCGCGCCGAACAACCTGGCCCAGCGCCTGGTGGCGCGGCTCAAGGAGTGGACCGGCCAGCCCTGGCTGATCGCCGCGCGCGGCGGCGGCGGAACCGAGAGCGCCTGGGAGCGTCAGAAGCGTGAGGCCCAGGAGGTCCGCGCCGAGATTGAGGCCGATCCCTTCGTGTTGGCGGTGATGCAGGCCTTCCCGGGGACCGAGATTGTCGGCGTGCGCAACCTGCCGCAGCCGGATGTCGCGCCTGTCACCGAGGGCGCGGAAGACGACGAAGACGAAGAGTGAGATTGCGATGAAAGACCTCGGCTCCATCATGAAGCAGGCCCAGGCCATGCAGCAGAAGCTGGCCGACGCCCAGGCGCGCATCGCCGAGATCGTGGTCGAAGGCACCTCCGGCGGCGGCATGGTCAAGGTGACCCTGAAGGGCACCGGCGAGATGGCCGGCGTCGAGCTCGACGAGAGCCTGCTGGCGCCGGGCGAGGGCGAGGTGATCTCGGACCTGATCGTGGCTGCTCACGCCGACGCCAAGCGTAAGCTCGACGCCCAGCAGTCCGAACTGATGCGCGAGGCCGCCGGCCCGCTGGCGGCCATGGGCCTGCCGGGCATGCCGAAGTTCTAGGCCGAAGTTCTAGATCAGAGCCGCAGTTCCAGGCGGCGCACCTGGTTGGTGCGATCGTCCAGCTCCTGGACCGCCGCGCCGACCTCGACGAACCCCTGACGGTTCCAGAACCGCAGGGCGGCGGGGTTCTGCTCCTGGACGATCAGCCGGATCGTCCAGCCGCCTTTGGCGACGATCCAGGGCCGTAGAGCCGCGACAATGGCTGCGCCCAGTCCGCGGCCGCGCGCTTCGGGCGCGACCAGCAGCATCCCCAGATACCAGGCGTGCGGATCGGGAAAATCCCGCAGCAGGTCGATGGCCGCCGTCAGTCCCTGGTCCGTCCAGACCCCGATCACCAGCTTGTCGCGCAGCGCGTGCTCCGGCGGGACCTCGACCAGCAGGTCGGCGGCGGCGTGCGCGTCGGGCGGCGAGCCGGTGACCATCACCTCGAAGTCGGCGCAGCGCTCCAGCAGTTCCTGCAGTTCGGGGACCGCGCTTCCGGAGATCAGGGCGAGTTGCGCCCCCTCGACTTGAGGAAGATCAGAAACGACCATTTGGAGCGGCTTCCTCGGCATCTGAATGGGGGGCGTCGACGAGCGGGCGGCTCATCACCGTGACCTCCTCCGTGACGTAGCCGAGCCGGTCATAGAAGTCGCGGGCGGAGAGGTTGTCGGCGCGCACCAGCAGTTCGACCTTTTGCACGCCTTGAGCCCTCAGGAAGGCCTCCGCCGTGCGCATGATGGCGCGCCCGTGGCCGCGTCCTCGGGCGTCAGGCGCGGCCGCCACGTAGTAGACCCAGCCGCGATGGCCGTCGGAGCCGGCCATGGCCGTCGCGGTGATCTCGCCGTCGGCCCGGCCGACCAGGACCGTCGCGCTGGCGGTGCGGCGAGCCAGGGCGATATCGGCGTACGGGTCGTTCCAAGGCCGGGTCAGGCCGCAGGCGCGCCACAGGGCGACGACGGCGTCGACGTCAGGATCGGCGATGGGTTCGATATCGAGGCCTGAGAGCGGCGCCTCTTGTCCTGTCACGGCCGCATCTCCATCCTCCCCCGCGTTGCTGCTTCGCGGCAGAGTGTCGTTTTCCGGGCTTGGCGCCCATCCTGGACGGAGTTCACTTGGCTGCATCCGCCGGCCCCGAGATCGAACGGCTGATCTCACTGCTCTCCAAGCTGCCGGGCCTCGGCCCGCGCTCGGCCCGGCGTGCGGCCCTGGCGCTGCTGAAGCGGCGCGACCAGCTGCTGCTGCCGCTGTCGGAGGCCCTGTCGACGGCGGCCGCGCGGGTGAAGACCTGCGGCGTCTGCGGCTCGCTGGACACCCAGGACCCCTGCGCGATCTGCACCGACCCCCAGCGCGACGGGGCGCTGATCTGCGTGGTCGAGGAGGTCGGCGCGCTGTGGGCCATGGAGCGAGCCGCCGCCTTCCGCGGCCGCTATCACGTGCTGGGCGGCTTGCTGTCGGCGCTGGACGGCGTCGGCCCGGAGGCGCTGCGGATCGGGCCGCTGGTCGCTCGCGCCGCCGATGCGGGGGTGCGCGAGGTCATCCTGGCGCTGCCGGCGACGGTCGACGGCCAGACCACGGCCCATTACCTGGCCGAACGGCTCGAAGGGGCCGGGGTGAGCGTCACCATGCTGGCGCGGGGGGTGCCGGTCGGCGGCGAGCTCGACTGGCTCGACGACGGCACGATCAACCAGGCCATGCGCGCGCGCCGGCCGGCCTAAGCTCTATTCAGGCCCGACCAGTCGGCGGCGCCGAGCGCGGCGATGACCTCGTCGAGGTCGGCCTTCAGCCGCTGGAAGCCCTTGGTCGGCTCCAGCGTGCCCTCGTTCAGATAGATCCCGCGGTTGATCTCGATCTGCAGGGCGTGGGTGCGCCGGTTCGGGCGGCCGTAGTGCTCGGTGGTGTAGCCGCCGGCATAGGGGGCGTTGCGGGCCACCTTGTAGCCGCGGGCTTCCAGCTCTCGCTCGACCTTCTGGGCCACCAGGCTGGAGCAGGAGGCGCCGAAGCGGTCGCCCAGCACCATGTCGCAGGGGCCGTCGCGGCCGCCGGCCTTGGCGGCTGCGGCCGGCATCGAATGCCAGTCGATCAGGATCGCATAGCCGTGGGCCGCGTGCGCCTCGCCCAGCAGTCGCGCCAGGGCGGCGTGATAGGGCGCGTGAACGCCGTCGATCCGCCGGCGGGCCTCGGCGAAGGTCAGCTTGCGGGCGTAGATCTCCTGGCCTTCGGAAACCACGCGGGCGATGGCCCCCAGGCCGGCGGCGACGCGGGCGGTTCGGGCGCGAGCGAAGTCCGGCAGCTCGTCGGCGAACATCGCCTGGTCCAGCTCGAACGCTTCGCGGTTCACGTCGATATAGGCCCGCGCCAGGTTGGCGCAGATCAGCGCCGCGCCCTGGGCCGGGCCCGAACTGATCAGCTCGTCGACAAAGGCGTCCTCGGAGCGGCGAATGGCCAGGGCGTCGAGCGCGGCGGCGGCCATCATGTCGTCGGGATAGAGCCGCCCGGAGTGCGGCGAGGCGAACACCAGGGGGGTCGGCGCAGGGGCGCCGTCGGCCGCTGCACGCCGCACCTCGAAGGGGGCGAGCGCCGGGGCTGGACGATCGGCGGCGAGGGGCTCCCAGGCGTTCATCGCCGCCATATGACGGTGCGTCTCCGCGCGGGTCAAACAGATCGCACGCCGCGCGCGGGCCCCGGAGCGCCCAGAGCCTTTTGGGGGCGGGTTCATCGGCGATTTACGTCTGCCCAGCTAATATGGAGCCTTACGACTACGCCTTGCGAGCTCCCATGCCCCGAATTCTCCTCGCCGAAGACGACGACTCGCTGCGCGGCTTCCTGTCCCGCGCCCTGGAGCGGGCCGGCTATGAGGTGACCTCCTGCGCCGACGGCGAGGAAGCCGCCGCGGTGCTCGACCAGGACTGGGACCTGCTGCTGACCGACATCGTCATGCCAGGCATGGACGGGATCGAAGTGGCGCGTCTAGCCGCGGCCCGGCACCCGGGTCTGCGCATCATGTTCATCACCGGATTCGCCGCCGTGGCCCTGGCCGCGGGCGAGAGCGCCCCTCCCGGCGCCAAGGTGCTGTCCAAGCCGATCCACCTGCGCGAGATCGTCTCCGAGGTGGAGCGGATGATGGCCGCCGCATAAGGTGTGAAAATGCGGTTTTGGGCGCTTGCGTAAGCTGGCCCTCGCCGCTATACCGCCGCCTCCCGTTCCCGAAAGGGAGCCGACTGGTTCGGACGTGTAGCTCAGCGGGAGAGCACCTCGTTGACATCGAGGGGGTCACAGGTTCAATCCCTGTCACGTCCACCATCCTCCTGACAAGCTAGCTCCAAGCCCTTGCCGCCTAGCTGCTGCGCGGCGAACGCCTGTCCGCGGTCAGAAGCGATAGGCGGCCCGCAGGCCCAGGCTGTCGACCCCGTCGTGGGTGTCGCTGCCGAACTGGCCGTTGCTCCAGTGCTGGCCCTCGAACTCGACCGCCCAGCGCTCATTGAGCCGGTAGCCGACCGCGAACGTGGCGTGGAACACCCAACGCTTGTCGAACTCGATATATTCGTCCCGCGCCGCCCGCCGGCGCAGGTTCTCTTCATGCGGCTGGCCGGGCTCGGGGCGCGCCAGGTAGAGCGAGCCGTCGTGCACCGCCACGCCGGCCCCCAGGTCCAGATAGGCCTGCTGGCGCTCGAACCGCCAGATCAGTCCGCCCTGAGCGTAGTTGGTATAGCCGTCGAGGCTCAGCTGGGTGCTGAGGAACGGCCGCGGCGTCCCGACCGCCTTGAGGGCCTGGACCGGCGGGAACAGGTACTCGACGATCACCGAGGCGCCCTCTTCCGGCCCGTGCGGCGAATACCCGGCCCCGACACGGAGCTCCTGAGCCTGCGCCGCGCCGCTGGCGGCGCCCAGGGCGACCCCCAGGGCCGCGGTCAGCCGTACTTCATGCGAGAATGGCGCCCACCTCATGGGCGCAGTAGAGCGAAGCCCTCGGGCCGCGCCTATGGGGCGAAACCCCGAGGACCTGGTCCGGGTCGAAGCCGATGTCCATGGGACGCTGCGTCAACCCGTGCGAAGGGCCCAGTTTTGTTGTCGGATGTCAAAAAACCTTGCCGAATAACGGTGTTGCGATTTGAACGCAGTTCGAATGCTTTATTGCGAGGCTGCAAAATTCACCTAGCGCGGGGGCTGCGAACTCGCGTCTGATCCTCTCACCCACGGGCGACCATCGCGTCAGATCGAAAACGGCGTCCGTCGAGGGGGAGGAAAATGATGTTGAAGAGCAGGTATCTCTGCGGCGGCTCAGTCATGGCCGTCGCTCTGGCCCTCGGCGGCCAGGCCTATGCCCAACAGGCCAGCACCGTCGAGGAGGTGGTGGTCACCGGGTCCTTCATTCGCGGCACGCCCGAGGACGCGGCTCTGCCCGTGGACGTGATCGGCGCCGACGACCTGGCCAAACAGGGCTCGCCGAGCACCGTCGAACTTCTGAAGGCGCTGCCGGTCTCCAGCGGCGTGCTGGGCGACACCAACCAGTTCGACCCGCGGGCCCAGGGCTCGGAAGGTTCGGGCTCGGTCAACCTGCGGGGCCTGGGGGCCCAGCGCACCCTGGTGCTGATCAACGGCCACCGCATGGCGCCGAACCCGTTCGGCCAAGGCGGCGCGGGGATCGTCGACACCAACATCATTCCTTCGGCCGCGGTCGGCCGGATCGAGGTGCTGAAGGACGGCGCGGCCGCCACCTACGGCTCGGACGCCATCGCCGGGGTCGTGAACTTCATCACCCGCAAGGACTTCGAAGGCCTCGAGCTGAACGGCAGCTACCGTTACATCGACGGGTCCGACGGCGACTATGACGGCAGCATCATCTGGGGCCACACCTGGGAGAACGGCAACGTCCTGCTGAGCGCCGGCTACCAGCATCGCTCGGAGCTGCCGACCACCGAACGCGACTGGGCGGCCCAGTCCTACTTCAACAACCCGGAAGGCGGCTGGTCGGCGGGCAACGCCGTCGCGCCGTTCCTGCCGGTCACCAACAACCCGGCTACGGGCGCCTTCATTCCGGCGGCGGGCTTCGCGCTCGACAACGGCTGCGGCGCGCTGGGCGGGGTGGTCCAGGGCGGCGCGCTGCCGGCCTGCTTCTTCAACTTCATCCCCTACGACAACCTCGTCGAGATAGAGGATCGCTTCCAGCTCTACGGGGAAGCCAACGCCGACCTGGGCGACAACGCCCAACTGCATGTCGAGGTCTTCTATTCCGAGACCGACGTGCCGGAGTGGAAGACTTCGCCGTCCTACCTGGCGCTGCAGACCCCGACGGCCAACACCAATCCGACCGTCGGCCAACTGCCGGCCTCGGTGCTGGCCGGCTATTTCGTCCCGGCCAGCAACCCGGGCTTCATCGCCTACCGCAACGCCAACCCGACGCAGATCCCGGCCTTTGCGACCGGCGTCCACATCCCCGGCGTCCGCTATCGGCCGCTGTCTTTCGGCGGCAACCCAGCCTTCGATTACGGGCCGTCGGAAGGCCGCCGTCACTATGACGCCTTCCGCGTCAGCGGCGGCATCAAGGGTCAGTTCAACGACGCTATCGGCTATGACTTCGCCCTGACCTACGGCCAGGAGACCGGGGTGCGGACCGGCTACGACACGATCGTGTCGCGCTTCCAGATGGCCCTGCGCGGCTATGGTTCGTTGAACAACGGCACGGCCGGCGGCTGTACCGCGGCCGAAACCAACAACTTCACGACCAACGCCGGCAACGCCGCGCTCGGCTGCTACTATTTCAACCCGTTCTCCAACGCGATCGCCAACAACACCATCACCGGTCAGACCAATCCGGGCTTCAACGCCTCGTTGGCCAATAATCCCGAGCTGGTGCGCTGGTTCTTCCAGGAGGTCTCGACCAAGCAGTCTTCGAAGCTGTTCGTCGCCGACGCAGTGTTCAACGGCGAGCTCGGCTGGGAGCTGGGCGGCGGCGCGGTCGGGTGGGCGGCCGGGGCGCAGTTCCGCCGCAGCCTGTTCACCTCGTCGTACAACGACCTCAGCAACATCGACGCCAACCCCTGCATCGACACGCCGTTCAACGGCTCGACCTCGTGCTCGGTGCGCAACGGGCCGCTGATGTTCCTCGGCACCGGCGAGGAGGCCGATCTCGAGGGCGACGTCTACGCGCTGTTCGCCGAAATGGCGCTGCCGGTCACCGACGACCTGCAGATCCAGCTGGCCGCCCGTTACGAGGACTACGGCGGCGAAACCGGTTCGACCGTCAATCCGAAGGTCGCCGTCCGCTGGCAGGCCACGGAGGCCCTGGCGTTCCGCGCCTCGGCTGGTTCGACCTTCCGCGGTCCGCCGCTGACCCAGCTGACCACGTCGAGCGTGACGGCCCTGTCGTTCATCGGCGGCGCCTTCCGCGCCATCGACATCTTCGGCAACCCGGATCTGGAGCCGGAGAAGGCCACCACCTACAGCGTCGGGGCCATCCTCAACGTCGGCAACTTCAAGGGCAGCGTCGACTACTGGAACTTCGACTTCGAGAACCCGATCGTCGCCGAGCCCTCTGCCTCGATGGTCAACACGATGTTCCCGGGTGGTCTCTCGACCAACTGCGGCCAGGCGGCCTATGCCGATCTGCAGGCCCGCTTCGTGTTCCAGGGCGCTTGCAGCATCGCGACGATCTCGCGGGTGCGGACCAACTGGACCAACGGTCCGGGCGTGAAGACCTCCGGCATCGACGTGCTCGCCGACTACGACGCTGGCGACGTCTGGGGCGGCGATCTGCGGATCGGCGGCTCGGTCACCTACACGCTGGAATACAAGGTCGACCCGTTCAAGATCGGCGACGTGACGGTCGAGAAGGAGTTCGATGCGGCCGGCTACCTCAACTACCAGCTGACTGCGACCTCGCTGCCGCAGCTCAAGGGCTCGGTCTATGCCGAGTACACCCACGGGGCGCACAACCTGCGTTGGACGGTCAACTACATCGACTCCTATGTCGATCAGCGGGCCTCGATCTTCGCGGCGAACCCGGTCAATGGAGCGATCCAGCCTGAAGGGGCGAAGATCGATGAGAGCTGGGTGCACGAGCTCGACTATCGCGTCTTCCTGCCGTGGGATGTGACGGTCAACGTGTCGATCGACAACCTCTTCGACACCGAGCCGTCGTTCGCCCGCCTCGACCTGAACTATGACCCGTTCACCGGCAATGCACTGGGCCGCACCTACAAGTTGGCGGTCAAAAAGAAGTTCTGACGCTCACGGGACGGCTGCGAGCTGAGTCTTGCAGCCGGCTCCGATTGTGACCTGAAGGCGCCGTGGGCTTCCCCCGCGGCGCCTTTTTCTATGGGCGCGGCGCCGGCGCCACACCCGTCCGAGGGCGTCCTGCGGCGGCGTTTTTAGCGCGCAGCGAATTATTCGAAGCTCCGGTTTGATCCGGGCGTCGTTTGGATTGGTCCAAAAATCCAGAAAATACGCAAAACCAATATCTTAGTAAGTATTATTCCTGGGTGATCAAAATTTACTCAAGACGGTATGTGGTTGATTTCAAAAACTCTCAGTTATGTCAAAAATATGCGCTGATCTGTGCCGCATTTCAAGTTTGCAATGAGGGCGACAACGTACTGGCGTCTTGGCGCATCTGCGTCGATGATCGCCATACTCGGGCATAGATAAACGCGGCATTTCAATCGCCGCGCGCGCCCGAGGGGGAAAGGAAACACTTATGTTGAAGAGCAGATATTTCTGCGGCGGGTCGCTTTTGGCCGTCGCCCTGGCGTTCGGCGTGTCGGGTACGGCCGCCGCCCAGGATGGCGGCGCCACGGTAGAGGAGGTGGTCGTCACCGGCTCATTCATCGCCGGGACGCCTGAAGACGCCGCCCTGCCGGTCGATGTCATCGGTTCGAAGGAAATGGAGGCGCGCGGGTCGCCCACCATGGTCCAGCTGATCAAGACCATCCCGTCGTCCGGGGCGGTGATCGGCGAAAACAACCGCTTCGGCTCGGGGTCGGGCGCGGCGACCATCAACCTGCGCAACCTCAACTCGCCGACGACCGGCTCGCGGACCCTGGTGCTGTTCAACGGCCGGCGCGTGCCGGTCTCGCCGCAGAGCCTGAACTCGGTCGACGTGAACCTGCTGCCGACGGCCGCGATCGGCCGGGTCGAGGTGCTGAAGGACGGCGCGGCCGCCACCTACGGCTCGGACGCCATCGGCGGCGTCGTAAACTTCATCACCCGCACCGATCTCGACGGCTTCGAGTTCAGCGGACAGTACCAGTTCATCGACGGTTCGGACGGCGACTACGAAGCCAACCTCGCCTGGGGCAAGAAGTGGGACAACGCCGACGCCCTGATCACGCTCGGCTATCGCCACCGTTCGCAACTGCCGATCCAGGAGCGCGACTGGGCGCTGCGCACCGGCGTCGACGGCTTCCTGCAAAATCCGCTCGGCGGCTGGGCCAGCACCGGCAACCCCGGCCAGTACAATGTCATCTCGTCGTTCGCGGGCAGCCCGAACACCGGCTTCACCTCGGCGACGCTGGGCGCCGGCCTGCCGGACATCGGCTGTGCGGCCAACGGCGGCGCGCCCTACAACATCTCCGCCGTGATCGGCCTGCGTCAGCTCAATCCCGACGCCAACTCCTGCCAGTTCCAGTACACAGTGTTCGACAACCTGGTTGAGGAAGAAGAGCACTTCCAGGCCTACGGCAAGTTCAACTTCGACATCACCGACACCCTGTCGGCCAATGTGGAAGTGCTCTACGCCATGCACGACACGCCCAACCAGAGCTGGGCGGTGACCGGGCCGAATCAGTTCCCGACCCCGCTGTCGGCCGGCGGCACCTCGCCGATCCCGGCGCTCAGCCCGTCCGACCAGGGCCGCTTCTACATTCCGGCGAGCAACCCGGGCCTGATGGCCCTGGTCAACCAGGTCAACAGCGCTAACTGTAACGGTTCGGTGCTGCCCTACGGAATCGACGCGGCCAGCTGCCAGACGGCGCTGAACGCGGCGCGCACGGCGGTGGCCACGGCGGCGACCAACGGCGTGGCGGCCAGCCAGACGGCCTGGCGTCCGATCGGCTTCGGCGGCAACCCGTACACCGAAGACAAGCACGCCCACTATTCCTACAAGGTCGACACCTTCCGCGTGTCGGGCGGCTTCAAGGGCGAGCTGCCGTTCGGGATCAACTGGGACGGCGCGCTGACCTATCAGCAGCAGGACTACACCCGCGTTCAGGAAGACCTGTCGGTCAACCGCCTGCAACAGGGCCTGCGCGGCTTCGCCAGCCGGGCCGGCGCCGCCGACCAGTGCACCGCGGCCGAGACCAACAACTGGCAGAACAACGCCGGCAACGCGGCGATGGGCTGCTACTACTTCAACCCGTTCTCGAACGGCTTCGATCAGAGCCTGTCGGACGTCCCGGCCAACCCGTTCTATGTCGGCTCGAGCGCCATCCCGGGCTTCAATGACGCCGTCGCCGCCCGCAACGAGGTGGTCGACTGGATGGATGAGCGGCTGGTCAACAAGATGTCGACCCGCCTGTTCGTCGCCGACATTGTCCTGAACGGCGACCTGCCGTGGGAGCTGGGCGGCGGTGCGGTGAAGTGGGCCGCCGGCGCCCAGTACCGCTACGACCAGTACAAGCAGAACCCGGAAATCCTCCACGACGTCAACGCCACGCCTTGCGTCGACTCCCCGCCGTTCGGCGACGGACAGCCCTACTGCCTGGTGCCCACCGGGCCGTACCTGTTCAACGCCAACCTGGCCCAGTACGACGTCTCGCGTGAGATCAGCTCGGTCTTCGCCGAGACCCTGCTGCCGATCACCGACGACCTCGAACTGACCCTGGCTGCCCGTTACGAGTACTATGCGGGCCAGGGCGAGACCTTCAATCCGAAGGCTTCGCTGCGCTGGCAGGCCCTGGACTGGCTGGCCCTGCGCGGGTCGGTCGGCACCACCTACCGCGCCCCGTCGGCGATCATCACGACCACGAACTTCACCCGCGGTCTGACCAACGCCAACGGCACATGGCGCGCCAACGACCAGTACGGCAACCCGGACCTCGATCCGGAAACCGCCTTCACCTACAGCGTCGGCGCGATGGCCAAGATCGGGGCGTTCCGCGCCACGGTCGACTACTGGAGCTTCGACTTCGAAGATCAGCTGATCCTCGAAAGCGCCACCGACATGCTGGCCGCCGCGTTCCCGTCGACGGGCGCGAACGTCTGCACCAGCACGGACCCGGCCTATGTGGCGCTGCGTTCGCGCTTCACCTTCACCGACCTGGGCTGCGGCCGCGCCAACGTCCAGTCGTACCGCACGCAGTACATCAACGGCGGCAAGGTGAAGACGTCGGGCGTCGACTTCCAGGCCAGCCTCGACGTCGGCGACCTGTTCGACGGTCAGCTGACCACCGGCTTCGACGGCACCTACCTGATCCAGTACGACGAAGACCCCTACCTGATCGAAGGCGTCCCGGCTCCGGCCCGCGGCACCCAGGAACGGGCGGGCACCTACCGCGCGTCGATCTTCACCGGCTACAACCGGCTGCGGGCCAACGCCTACGTCAACTGGTCGAGCGGCATCCACAACCTGCGTTGGCAGACTCGCTTCATCAGCTCGGTCAACCAAGTCGAGAGCAACTCGATCGGTCTGGCGATCGCCACCAAGACCACGACCAAGATCCCGGAATACTGGCAGCACGACCTGACCTATCGGGCCGAACTGCCGTGGGACACCACCTTGACCGCGACCGTGCAGAATATCTTCGACGAAGAGCCGCCGTTCGCGATCGGCACCCAGTACAACTACGACCCCTCCAGCGCCAACCCGCTGGGCCGCGTCTTCGCGGTGGCCGTGAAGAAGCGCTTCTAGGCTTCAGCTTCAGTACGCGTAGGCAGACGCCGTCCCCGAGAGGGGGCGGCGTTTTGTCTTGTATGGGGTACGCGTCACTGTGGGGCCCCCGGATCACCCGAAATCCGGGCCATTCATGCAACAGTTACGGCTCAAATTGCCGTGACGTCAGCTTGACGGGGGCTCTCTACGGCCCAGCGCGGGCCGTTTTGGCCGCGATCGCCGCGCGCCAGCCTGCAGCGTTACGAAACCTAGGCGGCATAAGGGATCGGCGTTCTTCGATCGGCAAAATTGGCGCTGTATCAGGGGTTTATGAACGCCGTTCACTACCGCGGGCCGGGCGCCGCCGGGTTCAAGACAACAGTATGTTGCAGGGCTGAAAAATAGTGGCGCGGCCGGTGGGCCCGTTCGATGATCTTTCTGCTCATGAGTCAAAAGCCCCCGCATCAGATGGGGGCGGCTCTCGAGGGGGAAGGAAACCTATGTTAAAGAGCAGATATTTCTGCGGCGGCTCGTTGCTGGCCGTCGTCCTGGCAATTTCAGCCAACAGTTCAGCCTACGCCCAGGCCTCCACCGTCGAAGAGGTGGTGGTGACGGGCTCGTTCATCGCCGGCACTCCGGAAGACGCGGCTCTGCCGGTCGACGTCATCGGCTCCAAGGAGCTCGAGGCCCGCGGGTCGCCGACCATGGTCCAGTTCATCAAGACCATCCCGTCGTCCGGGGCGGTGATCGGCGAGAACAACCGCTTCGGCTCGGGGTCGGGCGCAGCGACGGTCAACCTGCGCAGTCTGAATTCGACGGTCACGGGCGCGCGCACCCTGGTGCTGTTCAACGGCCGGCGGGTGCCGGTTTCGCCGCAGGGCCTGAACTCGGTCGACATCAACCTGCTGCCGTCAGCGGCGATCGGCCGGGTCGAGGTGCTGAAGGACGGCGCGGCCGCCACCTACGGCTCGGACGCCATCGGCGGCGTCGTGAACTTCATCACCCGCACCGATCTCGACGGCTTCGAGGTCAGCGGCCAGTACCAGTTCATCGACGGTTCGAACGGCGACTACGAGGCCTCGCTGGCCTGGGGCAAGAAGTGGGACAACGCCGACGCCCTGATCACCCTCGGCTATCGCGCCCGCTCAGAAATGCCGATCTTCGAGCGTGAATGGGCGATCCGCACCGGCGTCGATGGCTTCCTGGAGAACCCGCTCGGCGGCTGGGCCGGCACCGGCAACCCCGGCGGCTACAACTATGCGCTGACCGCGCCGGTCGGCTCTCCGACCAGCGGCTTCACGTCGGCCAACTTCGCCGGGACGTTGCCGGACATCGGCTGCGCGGCCAACGGCGGGGCGCCCTACAGCCTGACGACCCTGATCGGGGCGCGGGCGGTCGTACCGAACTCGGGCGTCTGCAACTTCCAATATACGAGCTTCGACAACCTGGTGGAGGACGAGCATCACTACCAGGCCTACGGCAAGTTCAACTTCGACGTGACGGACAACATCACCGCCAACATCGAAGTGCTGTACGCCATGCACGAGACCCCGCTGCAGAGCTGGGCCGTAACCGGGCCGAACCAGTTCCCGGCCCCGCAGCTGGCTTCGGGCGCCTCGCCCGGCGGCGGCGTGTCGCCGATCCCGGCCACCGGCACCGGCGAGCAGTCGCGGTTCTACATCCCCAACACCAACCCGGGCCTGCAGGCCTTGATCTCGCAGATCAGCACGGCCAACTGCGCCGGACCGAACCTGCCCTACGGCGTGGATGCGGCCAGTTGCGCGGCCGGCCTGGCGATGGCGCAGGCTGGCATGGCCAGTGCGGCGGCCTACGGCGTGGCGGCGAGTCAGAGCATCTGGCGGCCGATCGGCTTCGCCGGCAACCCGTACACCGACGACGAGCACGCCCACTACACCTACAAGGTCGACACCGCGCGGGTGTCGGGCGGCTTCAAGGGCCAGTTCGAGAACGGCATCGGCTTCGACCTGGCGATGACCTACCAGAAGCAGGACTACAACTATAACCTCGAGGATCTGTCGGTTAACCGGCTGCAGCTGGCCCTGCGCGGGTTCGGCAGCCGCGACGGCAACGCCGACCAGTGCACGGCGGCGGAAACCAACAACTTCACGACCAACGCCGGCAACGCGGCCATGGGCTGCTTCTACTTCAACCCCTTCACCAACGCCTTCGACGAGAGTCTGGCGCGGGTGGGACCCAACCCGTTCTACGTGGTCAACAGCACCATCCCCGGCTTCAACGACGCGGCCGCCAACCGCGGGGCGGTGGTCGCCTGGATGGACGAGAAGCAGCGCAACGAGATCTCGTCCGAGCTGTTCGTCGCCGACCTGGTGGTGAACGGCGAACTGCCCTGGGACCTCGGCGGCGGCAACGTCGCCTGGGCGGCCGGCGCACAGTACCGCTATGACCGCACGATCCAGGATCCGGACGTGTACTACGACGCCAACGCTACGCCGTGCGTCGATTCCGCGCCGTACGGCGACGGCTCGCCCTACTGTCCGACCACCTCGAACGGCCCTTTTCTGTTCAACGCCAACCTGCGTCCGTACGACGTGAACCGGAAGATCAGTTCGGTCTTCGCCGAGACCAAGATCCCGTTCACCGAGGACATCGAGCTGAGCCTGGCCGGGCGCTACGAGTACTATGAGAGCCAGGGCGAGACCTTCAATCCGAAGGCTTCGCTGCGCTGGCAGGTCGTGGACTGGCTGGCCCTGCGCGGCTCGGTGGGCACCACCTACCGGGCGCCGGCGGCGACGATCACCACGGACAATTTCACGCGTAACCTGACCAACGCCAACGGCACCTACCGGGCCAACGACCTCTACGGCAATCCGGACCTCGAGCCGGAGACCGCGTTCACCTACAACCTCGGCGCGGCCTTCAGCTTCTCGAACTTCCGGGCGACGCTCGACTACTGGAACTTCGATTTCGAGGATCCGCTGACCTCGGAGGCCACCGCCGACTTGCTGAACGTGATGTTCCCGGGCGGTTCGGCGACCGGCAACTGCGGCAACCCGGCCTATGCCGCGGTCCAGGCCCGGTTCACCTTCACCGGGGCGTGCAGCCGCGCCAACATCCTGTCGTACCGCACCCAGTACATCAACGGCGGCGGGGTGAAGACCTCGGGCGTCGACTTCCAGGCCAACCTGGACGTGGGCGAGGTGCTGGGCGGCGTGTTCACGGCCGGCTTCGACGGGACCTACCTGCTGAAGTTCGACGAGGAGCCCTACATGATCGAGGGCTTCCCCTCGAACGCGGCGGGCGTGCAGGAGAGGGCCGGCACCTACCGCGCCTCGCTGTTCACCGGCTACAACAAGCTGCGGGCGAACGGTTACCTGAACTGGTCCAGCGGCATCCATAACCTGCGCTGGCAGACCCGCTTCATCTCCTCGACCACCCAGGTGGAGACCAACTCCATCGCCCTGGCCGCGGCGCTGAAGAAGCCGATCAAGATCTCGGAGTACTGGCAGCACGACCTGACCTATCGGGTCGAACTGCCGTGGGAGACGACGGCGACCCTGACGGTCCAGAACCTCTTCGACGAGGACCCGCCGTTCGCGATCGGCACCCAGTACAACTACGACCCGGGCAGCGGGAACCCGCTGGGCCGCGTCTACGCAGTGGCGCTGAAGAAGCGCTTCTGATCAGGGCCTCCGGCCGACGCGGCGACGCGTAGAGCCGAACTGCGGGCGTCGCCCCCTCGAAGGCGGCGCCCGCTTTTTCGTGTCAGGGCTTGGATTTCGGCGGCAGGGCCGCGGCTTCCTCGGGGGTCAGCTTGGTCACCGTGCGCACTTCGCAGCGCTGGGGCCCGAACGGGCCCTTGGTGATTATCGTCGCATCGAGGCCCGAGCAGATCGAATTGCCGCCGCGTGACGCTAGGGCGATAGCCTGGTTCCAGTCGATGTCGGGACAGCGGGCGAACAGGTCGAGCTTGTAGACGTCGCGAACCCCGACCCGGACATAGACCGTGCGTTCGTCGACGGCGTTGAAGCCGTTGGCGCTGTCGGCCCAGAAGCAGCTGCGGGCCGAGTTGCTGGCGGCGACAGCGGCGTCCGACGCCGGCGGGGTGGTGCAGGCGGCCAGGGCGAACGCGCCCGTCACGCCGACGAAAGCCTTGATCATGGTCACTCTCCCTTGCCGGTTTCGGTTGCAAGGCTACGACCTTTGCGAGCGGCGCGCCTGCGGAATCGGTCGGGCGTGACGAGCTCGGCCAGCGGCGCAGGCAGGGGCGAGGGTGCGCCGAGCGCCTGGGCGGCGACGTGCTCGGCCAGCAGCGGCGCCAGGCAGAAGCCGCGCGCCCCAAGGCCTCCGAGGACGTAGACGCCGTCCAGGTCCGGCGCCGGACCGGCCAGCGGCAGGTGGTCGGGGGTCGTGGCGCGGACTGAGGCGCGGCCATCCAGTTCGGCCTCACCAACACGCGCGGCGAGGCGGGGCAGGGCGGCGGCCAGGGCGGCGAGGTTGCGCGCGTGATCGCCCGGGCGCAGGTCGGTCCCGGTCTCGCCGCGGTCGTGGGTGGCGCCGAACAGCAGGCCCTGGCGGGTGGGGACGGCGTAGCCGCCCCACGCGGCGGCCTGGGGCGCGGTCGCTGCATCCGTCCAACTGGCCTGGCCGCGGACGGGCGCTATCGGCAGCCCGTCCAGCAAGCCGCCGGTAGCAGGCCCTATCGTCAGGATTACCGCCTCGGCTTCCAGGATCGTGCCGCCGGCGGCGTCGAGCAGCGTCCAGCCGCCGGGACCGGGGCGGAGCCGGGCGACCTGCGCGCGGCGAACGGGGCCGGTCCAGGCGGCCAGGATGCTCGCCGGCTCGACGACCAGGGCGGCGGTCATGTCGAGGGCGGGGCCGGGCGCCGGCTCGCCCAGGCGGACGGCGGCGGTCGCCGCGTCGATCGGCTCCAAGGCTCCCGGCTCGAAGATGTCGCTGGCGGCGATCCTGTCGAAGCGCTCGACGTCGCGATCCCCGCCGGCGATCTGCAGCACGCCGCGGGCCAGGACGGCGCCGGGCAGAGTATCGTAGAGCCGCGTCGCGCGGCCGAAGGCCTGGGCGAACAGCCGGGCCAGCGGTCCCAGGCCGGCGTCGAGGCGCGGGGTCACCAGGGCGGCCGGGTTGCCGGAGGCGCCGGCCCCTGGTCCCTCGGCGTCGATCACGACCGGATCGCAGCCGAGCATCCGCAGAGCGCGGGCGGCGGCGGCCCCGGCGATGCCGGCGCCGACGACGGCGACGCGCGGGCGGCCGGCGGCTTGCGGCTGTCTCTTATAAACAAATCCGAGCCCACCAGACTAGCCTCATGATCTGGGTTTTCGGCGTGTTGTTGTTATAAGTGGGGGGGGGGGGG